>CAZPIR010000449.1:0-2096 GCA_964586085.1 uncultured Anaerolineaceae bacterium
TGGATGAGGCCATCAGCGCCTGGCGCTGGAATAGCAAGGATATCCGTGCCGCGGACTTGGATCAAATCTATGTCTTCGGGAAAAACGGCTGGTAAAATCGAACCCATTGCGTTCAGGTCTGGCATCGAATAGCCAAATGTTTTTTCAAACGCATCGGTGACCCATTCAAATGTGATGCGACCATCGGTGTTGATCTTGCCCGAGTATGTATAGTCGGACACCATCTCGGAAATGATGCGATAGCGTTGTTCGCTCTCGCGGAGTTTGCGGTCGGTCGCGTGTTTGTACATTGCCATTTCGATGGAGGTGCGAATCTCGCGCGTTTCGAATGGCTTGACGAGGTAACCGAATGGGTCGGTGATTTTGGCGCGTTGCAACGTGCTATCGTCGTCTTGCGCGGTGGTGAAAATGACCGGAATATCGAGTTGGGTGCGGATGAGTTCCGCCGCTTGAATCCCGTCCATCTCGCCACGCAAATTAATATCCATCAGCACGAGGTCGGCGCGCAACGTTTGCGCCGCGTGCAATGCCTCTTCACCGAACGCGATAATGCCGGCGACCGTATAACCTAAACGGGTCAGGCGCAATTCCAAACTTTTGGCGGCGATGACCTCGTCTTCTACAATCAAAATGCGTGCTTCAATCATACAAGTCCTTTTATGCGAGCGTTTGTGTTTTGCGCTCCGAAGGTAAGGTAAAGGTGATTTGCCAACAGGTGCCCTGGTTTGTGTTGACGCGAATATCTTCGCCCAGTTGGCGGGCAAAGAGGTTGACGAGTTGCAAGCCCAGTGTCGGCGAACGTTGCCAATCGAATGCGCTGGGCATGCCGATGCCATTGTCGCACACTTGCAGAGTATAAAATGGGGCGTGATGATTGAGCATGATCTGGATGCGCCATTCTTTTGCCGGCGTTTGTACATGCGATGGGAACGCGTACTTGAAGGCGTTGGTCACCAGTTCGTTGATAATCAAGCCGCACAAGATTGCCGTGTCCAGGTTGAGCGAGACCTGAGCGACCTGGACGCTCACGTCCACACTTTTTTCGTGCGCGTAAACGGTTTGCAAATAACTGACCAGGTCGTTGAGGTAATCGGCGATGTTGATGTGCGCCAAATCCGCGCCGTGATAAAGTGTTTCGTGCAAAAGTGCCATCGCGCGAATGCGTTTTTGGCTTTCGGCAAAAGCGTGTTGCGCGTCCTCATCGCTGACCAGGTTGGCTTGAAGTTCGAGCAAGCCCGACACGACGTTGAGATTATTTTTAACCCGGTGATGAATTTCGCGCAAGAGAATTTCTTTTTCATGCAACATGGCACGGGTTTGTTCTTCCGCGCGATTGCGTTCGGTGACATCAATGCCAATGCCCCAGGAAGCCCAGCCACGAATGGGCACGCTTGCGGAGAGGTTCGACCAGGCGATGACGCGCCGCGTGCCATTTTTGCAAGTTAGTTCTAATTCCCAGTTGCGGAAATTGCCAAAGCGTTCGCGCCATTGCGTTTCGATTTCTGTACGCTGGCTGAGGTCGTGGTAGAGCAGTTGCAGTGCATTTGAGTTGCCGATGATGTCGGCGCTGGTATAGCCGGTCACGCGCTCGCATTCGCCGTTCCAAAAAAGATATTCGCGGCGTTCGTTGGTTGCGGCGAGCAGAACAGGCATGTTTTGCACGACGGCGCGAAATTGCGCTTCGGCAAGACGTAACGCTTCGTCCGCGCGTTTGCGTTCGATGGCAGTGGCGATTTGCCGGGACGCGTACATCAAAATGTCGCGATGTTCAAGAGTCAGTCGCACATGCGGAGTATATGTTTGCACCGCCATCACGCCAATCGTGCCGGCTTGTGTTTGCAAAGGCACGCCCAGCCAATCTACCGCGCGCTTGCCGGATTGCACAATTTGATCGGTGCGCAATAATTCATCGAAAACACTGGGTGTGGCAAGCAAGGGCTTGCCGGTGTTGAGCACATAACTCGTCAAGCCGCGACTAGGTTGATGCGGTTCCCAGGGTGGATCGAATTCGTCGCGATGGTACGGAAAAGAAAAGAGGTTGGCTTGGGAATCGTACAACGCGATATAAAAATTGCGTGCGGGCATCAACGTGCTTA
>CAZPIR010000449.1:2106-3706 GCA_964586085.1 uncultured Anaerolineaceae bacterium
GAGCGCATTGCGGCGCTGCCGCGGCTCGACCTCATCTATCTCGGCGTGTTCGACTACTCGGTCGCGCTGGGCATCCCGGGCCAGGTCGACGATCCGCGCGTGCTGTCGTTCGTCGAGCGCGCGGCGAAGATCGCACGCGCCGCCGGCAAGGCGGTCGGCACGACGGCGATGACCCCGGTGCAGATCGAGCGACTGACGCGCGCGGGCATCAACGTGCTTACGGTTTCGTGCGCGAGGTGGTACAACTCGTCCAGGTCCTGAGCGGCGTACGCGGCTTCGGACATGCGATAGAGTGCGGCGTGTAATCGTTCGTCGCGCGCGTGTTCGCTTTGGTCGCGGAGAATAATCAGGTGTTGGTGCGGAGCAATGTTGGCGACGAGCCGGTACTCGACATCGAGCACGCGCCCTTCTTTGACGCGCATTTGATATCCGTTGGGGGGCGTTGGGTTGTTGGCGCGATCATTCCACAGCGCGCGCGTGATGGTGATGCCCGTGCTGGGCGCGGTGTCATAGATTGTCAAGCGCACGAGTTCGGCGCGTGTGTAACCCAGCATGGCACATGCGGCCGGGTTGGCGTCTACATAATTGCCTTGATCGTCGGCAATCAGGAACGCATCGAGCGCGTGATGAAATATGGCGCGTAATTGTTTGACGCTGGGGTGCGCCAATGTTTTGCGCGTACGAGTGCCGGCGCGACGAATGCGCGTCGTGGGTTTGCGGGATGGTGGCATCAATTCCTTTGCTAAGGCGGCGCGTGTGATTGCGTGCCGCCACGCGCTCGCGCCGTTGCAAACGCAAGGGATGGTTTGCCGGTGATCGATTTATCGTGTATTTGGGCGTGTATTGACCCATGTCATTCTAATGGAAAGCCGTTCAAGCGTCAATAGTTCCAATGCAGGCCAAGACGTTTGCCCGCTTGCTCTGTAAAGCAAAGAAATCTAGGAGGGATGATACGTTTGGACAAATGTTTGACCCTTATTATCCTTAACAGTTTTTATAATCTACGATAAAATTAACAAATAAGAGGGCTAGGCCGATGCTGGCGTAGCCATGCGGAAAGGTAAGGGATGCCTTTAGCGTGCTTTTTGCGCGCTAAAGGCATCCCTTTTTTTCTGTCAGGTCGCTCGATGAGGAGGAAATATGCAAGCAACGCGATTTGCGCCCTTACGTTGGATTGAAGCGCTGATTGATTGGTTCGACGAACGAATGGCGATTCGTTCCTTGGTTGCCGCTTCGCTTCATGTCGTGATTCCGCGTAGTGCCCACACGTACTATCTCGGTGGCATTACGCTGTTTTTATTTATCAGTCAAGCTGTAACTGGGATTCTTCTTTCGCTTTACTATCAACCCACACCCGACGCCGCGTACAACAGTATTTTGTACATCATGAACCAGGTTAACTTTGGTTGGCTGATTCGCAGTGTGCATGCCTGGGGCGCGAATCTCATGATCGTGTTTTGCATTTTGCATTTGATTCGGATTGTCGTGCAGGGCGCGTACAAAAAACCACGCGAGATTACTTGGATGGCGGGGATGGGTTTGCTGTTCATTACGCTTGGTTTTGGTTTCACCGGCTATTTACTGCCATGGGATCAACGCG
>CAZPIR010000450.1:0-3702 GCA_964586085.1 uncultured Anaerolineaceae bacterium
ACTGGGAATCGCGACCATGTCACGCAAAAATGAAATGATGGCGTCGTGGTGTTGCGCGACGTGAGAATGAATCGAGTTGGGCATTGTTTGTGTTTCTCTCTCAGCAGATTGCCCTTATTATATCACATCGCACTTGAAATCGAATAGATCTGTGCTTGAATCACGTGACATTTGTCTTTGGCAAAATCGCTGTTTCGCGATAGAATGAATTACAGAATTTGTTTG
The DNA here is from genome assembly GCA_964586085.1 of uncultured Anaerolineaceae bacterium. Classification (GTDB taxonomy): domain Bacteria; phylum Chloroflexota; class Anaerolineae; order UBA4142; family UBA4142; genus JACRBM01. Next base: position 226 of record CAZPIR010000450.1, read on the forward strand.
GCAAAAAGGATCAATCAGATGGACGAAAATAGAGCAATTTGGGCGGAGGTGGATGAGCAAGGACGACTCGTCATGCCGCCGGAGATGGTCGCGCAATTCGGGCTTGCCCCGGGTGCGCGCTTGCGGGTGGATCATTTGGAAAACAGTATGCGCCTGCATCGTCCCGTTTCGCAGTTAGCCAAAGTGTACATCGAGCCGACCAATCGGTGCAACATTACCTGCGTGACGTGCATGCGTAATATCTGGGACGAGCCGCTCGGCAAAATGACCGAGGACACGTTTGAAAAAATTCTCGAAGGATTAAAGCAAATCACACCACGCCCGTTGGTGTTTTTCGGCGGCATCGGCGAACCGCTGTTTCATCCCAAGACGATTGAGATGGTCGAGCGCGTGCGCGCAATTGGCTCGCCGGTCGAAATTATCACGAACGCCATTTTGTTGAACGCCGAACGCTCCAAGCGTTTGATCGCGGCGGGCATTGACACACTGTGGGTTTCGATTGATGGCGCGCGTCCGGAAAGCTATGAGGATGTGCGCCTCGGCGCCGAACTGCCGCGCGTGCTGGCGAACCTGGAAACCTTTCGTGGCATGCGTTATCACTCGTTCACACCCAAGCCCGCCCTCGGCATCAACTTTGTCGCGATGAAACGCAACATTGCCGATTTGCCGGAGGTGCTCAAGATCGCGGCGAGTGTGGGCGCGCGCAAATTCATGGTCAGCAATGTTTTGCCGTACGACCAGCAGATGAACAAAGAAACGCTGTACAACGACGCGCTGATCAACATCGCGTACTTGCCCTCGCCTTCCCTGCCCCGCTTGAGCATTCCCAAGATGGACATTAACGACACAACACGCCAAGCCTTTCTCGCCGCCATCAACAGCGGATGGAATGTGACGTTCGCCGGCAATAATTTCGGCGGCTCGAACGACGTGTGCAATTTCATCGAGGGCGGCGCGATGGCGATTGGCTGGGACGGCAGTGTCGCGCCGTGTATTCCCTTGTTACACACGCACTCGACCTATCTCCGCAAACGCGAACGCTTGCTCAAACGCCACGTCATCGGCAAGGTCGGCGAAAAGAGTTTGCTCGAATTGTGGAACGACCCAGGATACATTGCCTACCGCGAACGCGTGCATAGTTTCGCGTTCGCGCCCTGCTCGTTTTGCGGTGGCTGTGACATGCTCGACTCGAACGAGGAAGACTGCATCGGCAATCAATTTCCGGTGTGCGGCGGTTGCTTGTGGGCGCAAGCATTGATCCAGTGTCCGTGAGCAAACGATGACGCACATCACACTCAAATTCACCGGCGCAATGTGGGAGCGGGTTGGATTCGGCACAACCGCCTTCACGTTCGAGGGCGCGACGCTCGGTGAATTGTTATCTGCCGTGTTTACAAAATTTAATGTGCGCGACATTACCCTCGACGCGAACGATCAATTCGTGTTTCGCTCCGGCGTGCTCATCAATGGTCGCTCGGCAAAATTCATCGGCGGATTGAGTGCGCCGATCCAGGAAGACGACGAAGTGATTTTGATGCGACCCAGTTTGGGTGCGATGTAAAAAACAAGGCGAGGGCATGTTCCCTCGCCTTTCCTTTATGCCACAGCCGCCGATGTTTGCCTCACTCGTCCACGAAACAGGTTCGCGTATGCGATGAACGCAATCGCCACGTACGCGAGCGTTTTCGGAATCATCAACATGCCAATCACCGGCACGATCTGCACAAACAGAATGACCGGCGTGTAGAACCCGTACGACACCAAAATCATCGCGCCGACCCATTTGAACACGCGGTCGTTCGCCGCGAGCGCATCGCGCAAAATCAAGTAGGCGACGCCGAATCCCTGAAGCATCAATGGTACGTTGCGGATGAGCGACATGGGTTGTGGCGGCGTGGAACTGCCCCAATCGTTTTGCGGAAATGCCATAATCACCAAGCGCACCGCCGCCGCCACGAACAAGGTCGCACCAAACCAGCCGTACGCTTTGCCAAAACGCGCTTGCCAAACCATCAGCACCATCGCATAAAACAACGTCACCGTAATCGCCGTCGAGAGCGCGCCTGCGCCAACGAGCGCGACGTTCATACCCAACACGTTCACCGTTTGCTCAAGGTTGCCCATTGCGTACGCGATCACGCGGAAACCCACATGCCCCGTGTCACCGAGCGCGAGCAGAGCAAACGCTCCGATAAACAATTGCGCCACGCGTCGGTCGCCTTGTGTAACCACATTCATTCGCCGCGCCATCGCGACGACGAGCGTCCACACCGTAATCAAGTACGCGATGTTGAACAAGACTTCGGCCCACATTTGCATTTCTTTAGACATCCCTGTCTCCTTCTACTTTGTAATAAATCGTATGCCAGGTCCGCTGACCGCAATGCACGCATCGCCTCAACTGTCGTGGATTGCCGCGCGCTTTCCAGCGCACCCCGCCCGCCTCCCACACTGATCGCTCGAATCCACACGCACAACGCATTATCCACCTGCGCGACTGCGTTTCGATGTCGCGTGCCCACACCTCAGGCACGATTCGCAAAATGAATTTTTGCAGACGCGTCATCGTTTGCGCATCTCCCAGCCCGCGACGATGGTCGTCGTCACCACACACAAGGTCGTGCCCCATAAAATATCCACCACACTCAACACGAGCGACCAACCTGCGAGTGTCGCCAAATTGGTCAGGTCGTACGTTGCATACGTGACGAGTCCGTAAAATGCGCCGCGCTCAATCGCGTAACGCAACGAACGATTGGCGATGCCGGGCACAATCGCCCAGGACATCAGCCCGACGATATAGAACACATAGAACACGCTCGCCGCGCCCCAGTTGGGTGTTTTGGCAAGCAACGCGCCGACCTCGCGTTGATAGAATGGTTGCGCAATCACGCCGAGCCACAACAAATCAAGCGCGAGAAAAATCGCGAGCGCGAAGAGATAGCGTTTGAGCCAAATCAATTTCATCATAACAACTTGAAATAGAACGCCGACGGATCGAGTGCACCATCCGCGCTCTGAGCGTACTGGGGAATCTCGCCTGCTTTGACATAGCTCAGTTTCGCGTACAGTTTTTCCGATGGATCACCCGCACGCGTGTCGAGGACGAGCGTGGTGCGATGCGCGTTGCGCGCTTCGACCTCAATCGCGCGCATCAAGATTTCACCGATGCCCTGTCGTCGTGCGGACGTGTGGACGAGCAGTTTCATCACCTCGGCGCGATGCAAGCCATTCCCACGCTGACACAAATCCAACTGCACCGTGCCGACGAGTTTTGCGTCGTCGTACGCGACGAGCAGAATGCGCGTGCTTTGTTCGACCGCGCGATGCACTTCGTCCCAGTATTTTTTGGCGATCTCGAAATCGAGTGGCGGCAGAAAGCCAACCGACGCGCCATCGTCCACCGCGTCTTGAAGCAGAGCTATCAAACCCGACAACGCGGATTCAATTCGTCCGGCATCCAGCACATGAATCGAA
>CAZPIR010000451.1:0-3680 GCA_964586085.1 uncultured Anaerolineaceae bacterium
GCCATACCCAATCGAGTGCGGGGTCATGCGCGGTAAATTGCCGTACGCGTCTGTCAGCGTTGTGAGAATTGCCGCCGCGGTCGGCGTGACGGTTTCGCGTTCGCCATCCATGCCGACAATCGGCGCATTGTTGAGCAGAGCGAGCGTCGCGGGACCAGGCAATGGAAAATTCCCGTGCGCCATCGTCATGCGTCCGCGCGCGAGCGGAAACGGTGACACGACGACGCGTTCAACGCCGAGCAAGTGCAAGCCAACCACCGCGCCGACGACATCCACAATCGTATCCAAGCCCCCAATCTCGTGCAGATGCACTTGCTCGATTGGTTGCCCGTGAATCTTGGCTTCGACCTCCCCCAGGCGTGTGAGAATGCGCGCGCTCTTTGCTTGCACCTCGCTCGGTAAACGGCTCGCCGCGATCACGTCGAGCAGATCGCGCAGATGCCGTTCGGTCTTTTCGTCGTCCACGCGCACATCGAGCCAGGTCGCCGCGATGCCGCGCCGTGTGACGTGTTGCGTTTCAAACGCCCAGCCCGGCAACGCGAGTCCATCGAGCGAGGCGCGCAACGCATCGAGTTCCAGCCCCGCATCAACCAACGCGCCAAGAATCATGTTGCCGCTCGCGCCACCGATCAAATCAAAATAAAGCGTGTCGTTTTTCATTCCTGGGATTTCCTGGTTTGCAAGTTAATCAGGTTCGCGAGATAGCCCGCGCCAAAGCCGTTGTCAATGTTGACGACGGCGATGCCCGGCGAGCACGCGTTCAACATCGTCATCAGTGCGGCGACACCACCCAAGCCCGTGCCGTACCCAATGCTTGTCGGCAAAGCAATCACCGGGCACGCGACCAAGCCACCGACGACCGCCGGCAATGCGCCATCCATGCCCGCGACGACGACGATCACATTGGCTTGCATCAACTTGTCGCGTGAATCGAGCAGACGATGAATTCCGGCGACGCCGACATCGTACAATTTTTCGACGCGACTGCCCATTGCTCGCGCGGTGAGCGCGGCTTCTTGTGCAATCGGCACGTCCGCTGTCCCAGCACATGCGACGAGAACGTATTGCTCGGCATTCCTGGGTTGAGGCATCGCGCCAACCGTGACGATGCGTGCTTCGGGAAAATATTTTGCATGTGGTAAGGCTTGCTCAATCGCGGCGAATGTTTCGGGCGTGACGCGCGTGCCCATCACGAGTCCGTTCGCGTACTCACTTGCCAGCTTTTGCATAATCGCGACGGTGTGCTCGGTACGTTTGCCTTCGCAGAAAACGACTTCGGGAAAACCCTGGCGCAATGCGCGATGATGATCGAGTCGCGCAAATCCCAGGTCTTGGTACGGCAAGTCCTTGATGCGCGCGAGCGCATCTTCAACCGAGCGTCCCCCTTCACGCACTTGTACGAGAACCTCACGCAGTGCATCGGCATTCATAATGTTTCCACCTTGGGCGCAGTTTGCGAATTGAGGTTGCCCATCCGATAACCATCCAGGTTGAGCATCACGTCGCGAAAACCTAGCGCGTTCAAGTACGCGACAATCTCCGCGCGATTTTCGCGCACGCGTGAAAACATGTCGGGCGCAACTTCGATGCGCGCGCCGGTGTTGAGATGACGCACGCGCACTTGTCCCACGCCGAGCGCGCGCAAATAATTTTCGGCGCGTTCGACCTGGGACAGCGATTCGAGTGTGATGCGGGTGCCATACGGAATGCGCGACGAAAGACACGCGGCGGCGGGCTTGTCCCAGTTCGGCAAACCCTGTTCGCGCGCGAGTTGGCGAATCTCCGCTTTTGTCATGCCCACTTGGAGCAGAGGACTGCGGATGCGATATTCTTGCGCCGCGCGTCTTCCCGGTCGCACGTCGTGCGCGTCGTCGGCGTTATTGCCATCTACGACCACGCGAAAACCTTCTCGCTCTGCCAGCGCGACGAGGGCAGCGTACGTGTGCGTTTTGCAAAAGTAACAACGGTCGGGCGAATTGTCCACGTAACGCGCATCGCTCATTTCAGAAATCGGAATGCAGAGATGGCGCGCGCCGATTTGTTGCGCGAGCGTTTGTGCCTCGCGCAATTCTTGGCGGGGCAAACTCGGCGAGTCGGCGGTGATCGCGAGCGCAGACGCGCCGAGCACATCGTGCGCGACTTTGAGCAGGAACGTGCTGTCTATGCCGCCCGAGTACGCGACGACGACGGATTCCATTGCGCGCAACGCGTCTTGCAATTGTTCGAACTTGGTCATACTTGCTCCTGATTTGAATTGATCGAGAAACAAAAAACCACGCCGGGATTGTCCGACTTCGAGTCGGCAACACCTGCATGGTTTTTTCAAAATATGCGATTGATTTGGGCGAACGATTTAGAACAGGGCAATCTTTAGATTGCGCGAAACTGATTTCATATCAGCGGCGCGGACTATACAACGCGTGCGTGAAATTGTCAAACCGGATGCGCGGATTCTTTAACGATGGCGATTGCCGCGCTGATTTGTTTGGCGAGGGGTTTGTGTTCGATGCCGATGATTTCAAAATGCGATTGATTGACCGGCAATAACAATTTGCGTCCCCGCGCGCCGGCAATCGCTTCGGCAATCGCGGGCGTGATTTCGCCCATCATCGAGTTGGGGACGATGACACCAATCGGCGCGATGATGAAATCCGCCAAGCCGACCGAAACGCGAATTGCGTTCTCGCCACTCGCGCCGCGACTCGCTTTGGCTTGCATCATTCGATCTGTCGCCACGGCATTTGCACCCAGGGCGAGAATTTCAAGCTCGGGCAACTCTTGGCGCAACTGTGTGACGATTTGCATACCGATGCCGCCGCCCATACCGTCAATGACTGCAATAATCATTTTCATTTTCCGGTCAGGATTCTAACAGTGGCAAGCTTTGTTGTCAAAGCGGGAATGCCAACGTGGGTTCTTGCGCTTCCCGAATTCGCCATGCGTGAAAACCTGGAAGCGATGCGACTTTAATTTTGGTCGAGCAGTTGATTCGATGGCGCTTGCGTTAGGATTGGTCAACGCACAAAGCGGACATTGTTACGCGTCTTTGATAAATTGTTTGATTAAATCCACCAACTTGGCTAATTCGACCGGCTTGGTCATGTACTCGTTCGCGCCGGCGGCAAGCGCGCGTTCGTGGTCGCCGGGCATGGCGAGCGCGGTGAGCGCAATGATCGGAATGCCGGCAATCCTGGGATCAGTCTCGCCCCGCAAGCGGCGTGTCGCTTCCAAGCCATCCAGCACCGGCATTTGCAAATCCATCAGAATGAGCGCGGGGCGTTCAGACCGCGCCAGGTCCAATGCTTCGCCGCCATGCTTGGCAAATGCCAGCCGATAGTTCTTGGCGTGAAGGTATAGGCTCAACGTGGTAATGTTTGCCTCGTTATCCTCAGCAATCAAAATCAACGGTGCATGCGGATCGGCGGGTTGGCTAGCCGCAAGGGTCGGTGTCGGTGCGGCAACGATGGTGGGTGCTGTGCCAGTCAAGACCTGGGAATACTTTTGCATCATTTCATCCCAGGGTAGCGTGATCGTAAACACGCTCCCCTGGCCCGGTTCGCTTGCGACGGTGACCCCGCCGCCATGCAGTTCCGCCATGCGCATCACCAACGACAAGCCCAGCCCCGTGCCCTCAAATTGCCGGGTTATACTGCTGTCCACTTGCATGAACGGTTTGAACA
>CAZPIR010000452.1:0-3677 GCA_964586085.1 uncultured Anaerolineaceae bacterium
AGGAGCATGATGTCGGTCGTGAACCACACGGCTTGTCCCAACGTGACACGCCAAAAATAAACCCAGGGAAACGCCAAGAGAAAAATGATTGCCCACCAATCGCGCGTGAGTAATGGTCGAATGTTTTGCCAAGTGAGCCGAGTCTTCATCGTGTCAGCGCACATTCCATCGGAAACCCAGGAAAGGAAATTGATTGGCGTTGCGCGTCATTTGCAAAGGCGGCGCGATGTATTGCCAGGGTGCCTGCGCGCCTTGCCAGCTGGAAAGTACGGACAGCGCGACTAGAGGCACGAACAACAACCATGCCCAGTTTCTGAATGTAGGTACATTCAATGGCGGTGCGGAAAGAATAAATGTGAACATGAGCGGGATTGCCGGAATGAACCAGCGTTCGCCGTACGCGTTGCCGCCATAGTTGCCGGTATTGGTTGCCAGGTAAAGGCAGAGCGCCGCAAAGCCGACCAGGATGCTCACGCCTTCGACCCACAACGTGTGACGACGATGCGCGGCAACGATGAACGCGCCGACGAGCGCGAGAATGAGCAGAGGATTGTACGCGAACAGACCTTGCCCACCAAGGAACATGCGAAACGCGTACGCCGCATAATCATCCGGCGTGCCATTGCCGGCGAACGTCGCCGGAAATTCCGAGCCGGGATAATTGTAACCGTTCGTAATCATGTACGGCGGAATGATCGTGCCGGCAATTTGATAGTCAAGCCACCCGGTCAGCGCGATTGGCACTAGACCACCGAGCGCGAAAAAAATAAAATCGCGACGCAAACGTACGAGTGCAATGATGCCAACGGTTGTGGCAACCAAGCCGGCAAGCACATCGAAGGAAATTGCGAGCGCGGCAAACAGCCCTGCGAAAAAAATCGCCGCGCGATTTTCGCGTTGTGTGACGAGTAGATAAAAACTCGCAAACACGGCACTCGCCGCCGGGATGTGGTGATTCAGCACGAGCGCGTACGGAAACAGCATCGTGCCGAAACCGAGCGCGCCGGTCGCAAGCAAGGCGACCCCGGCGCGAATTTTTTGTCGGCGCGCGAAATCGAAAAATAAAACGAGTGTGATGATGACCGGCAGGGTATCCAGTCCGCGTGCGAGCCAAGGATAGGCGCACGCGCGACAATCCGGCGCGAGTGAAAACCCGGCACGATAGAGCGGCGCATAAATGCCGACACCCAGGATTGTGAGCATCGGCATCTTGTCTGAATAAAATTTGCCGTTGAGCAAAACCTTGTCCTTGGTCGCATCGAGCCAGGGCGAATCGTCAATCGCCCACGTGCCGTGTTCGACCAGCGATTCAATGGCGGCAGTGCGCGCAATATCATTCCACGAGGTGGGCTGGGTTTTGGTCAGCGGAAAAGTGAGGCAGAGGAAAACAATGGCGATGCCAAGTGTGAGGCGCAGGTCGGTCGTCATGATTTGAAATCTTGTTGCTCGTCCCAGTTTTGTCCGACCGCAATGTCCACCTTGAGTTTCGATTCGAGTGTGTACGCATTTTCCATGATCTCGCGCACAAGCGGCACAACCGTCGCGAGTTCTTCGTCGGGACATTCAAACACAAGTTCGTCGTGGACTTGGAGAATCATGCGCGCGCGCAACTGGCGATTGAGCAATTCGTGATGCAGGCGAATCATTGCAATCTTGATCATGTCTGCCGCGCTGCCTTGAATCGGCATGTTGATCGCTTCGCGTTCGGCGGCGTTGCGTGCGGCAACATTGCCGCGCACGGTGCTTTGCAATTCCGGAAAATAGCGGCGGCGACCAAGCAAGGTTTGCACATAGCCGCGTGTGCTCGCTTCGCGTTTCGTCGCTTCGATGTAATCCTTGACGCCGGCGAATTGCGTGAAATAATTGTTGATCAATTCACGCGCTTGTGTTTGCGTCAACTCGGTGCGCGCGGCGACGCCAAAGCCGGTGATGCCGTACGCGATGCCAAAGTTAATTGTCTTGCCGAGTCGGCGCATGTCCGATGTGACCTGGGCAAGCGGAACGTTGAACAAACGCGAGGCGGTTGCCGCGTGAATGTCTTGTCCATGCGCGAACGCCTCGAGCAACCCTGGGTCGTGCGTGATGTGCGCGAGAATTCGCAGTTCGACCTGGGAATAATCCGCGCTGATGAGTTTTGATCCGCGCGGCGCGATGAATGCCTTGCGAACATGGCGTCCCAGTTCGGTGCGAATCGGAATGTTTTGCAAATTCGGATCGGAGGACGACACGCGCCCGGTGACCGTGCCGGTTTGATTGTAACTCGTGTGCACGCGCCCGGTGTCCGGATGCACAAGTGCGGGTAAGGCATCCACGTACGTGCCTTTGAGTTTGGAAAGTTCGCGATGTTCGAGAATCAGCGGCACAACCGGGTGCGCGTTGCGAAGCATGTCGAGCACATCGGCGGCGGTCGAAATTTTGCCGGTGCTGGTTTTGGGCAAACCGGTCGTGGGCAGACCGAGTTTATTGAAGAGCGCATCGGCAAGTTGCGCGGGCGATGCAATGTTGATCGGCGCGCCAACGTGCGCCTGAATTTGTTTTTCGAGTTCGAGTAAACGCGTTGCCAATTCGCCAGACATGGTGCGCAATGCTTCATGGTCGAGCAGGACACCGGCGCGTTCCATTGCGACGAGCACGGGCACGAGCGGCATCTCAACTTGGTTGAACAAGTTGTCGAGACCGCGCTCGGTCAATTGCGGACGATAATGTTCGACGAGACGAAACGTGTAATCGGCATCGGCGCATGCGTACGGCGCAACTTTGCCAACCTCGACCTGGTCCATCGAAATTTGATTCTTGCCTTTGCCGATCAAGGTTTCAATCTCGGTCATCGTCACGCCGAATTTTGCTTCGACCAATTTTTTCAAGCCGAGTGATGGCGCGTTTGTTTCAATCAAGTGCGCGGCGATGATGGAATCGAATGTGACATTGTTTACCGCGACCCCGGCTTGGGTGAGCACGAGCATATCGTACTTGGCGTTGTGCGCATACTTGGCGATGCGATTGCTCGCGAAAACGGGCGCGAGCTTTTCGAGGACCGTATGCACATCCAGGGACAGAGGCCGGTTGACGGAGGACGGAGGATTCATATCAAATGTCAGTTGACCTTCGTCTTTGGTCTTTCGTCCTTGGTTGCTCACTGGGATATAGTACGCTTCGCCGCCGCCGACCCCAATCGAAATGCCGACGAGTTGCGCGCGCATCGCGTCCTTGCCGGTCGTTTCGACATCGAATGTGAACGCATCGAGTTTTTGCGAACGGGCGACAAGTTGATCGAGCGCGGTGAGTGTGTCAACGGTGTGATAATTTTCGGCGGCGGGAATCGTGGGGCTGGCTTGTGCGGGCGCGACATCCAGCTCGGCTTGCGTTGCTGTGCCGGGAAGGCGATCAATTAACGTGCGAAAACCCAGGTCGTGGAACAACGCGACCACACGCTCGCGATTGAACTGGGTCACATGACACGCATCCAGGTCGAGTTGCACGGGCGCATCCGTCACAATCGTGACGAGCGTTTGCGATTGATACGCGGCATCCTTGCCCGCGCGCAATTTTTCGCGCGTGCGTGCGTCAATCTCTTCGAGGTGCGCGTAAATGTTATCAAGCGATTGAAATTGCTGAAGCAACTTGGTTGCCGTTTTTTCGCCGATGCCGGCGACACCCGGCACATTATCGGACGGGTC
>CAZPIR010000453.1:0-3674 GCA_964586085.1 uncultured Anaerolineaceae bacterium
GAGGCGGTTGTTTCAGCCGATGGTCACGCGGGCTTGCTCAGCGCGGCGAAAGGCATGGCGATGACGGCGATTGATTTAATGTGCGACCCCGGTTTGATGGAAAAAGTCAAAGACGAATTTTTTCAGGTGACGAAACACAGCTAGCCACACATCACGTGGCAAATTTTCAGAACGAAGGAGTTGTTATGTCTGCTCGAATCGTGTTCATTGTTTTGCTGGTCGCCTTAATCGCGACCGCATGCGCGCCGGCACCCACGCCCACCAGTGCGCCGGCGCCGACCAAAGCGCCGGTTGCGACCAGTGCGCCGGTCGCAACGAGTGCGCCTGCGGCGACCCAGGTTCCGGCGGCGACCAAGCCACCGGCTCCAACTGCCGTGCCACCCACAGCAGTTCCCACGTCGTCTGCCGCACCGAAACGTGGCGGCAAAGTTTCAATTGCGTTGTGGCAATCGCCCGCCACACTGAATGGTTTTCTTAATACCGGGCAACCGATGGAAGAGACGCTCGTCTTTGTCGTCGAAGGTCTGTTGCAAACGATGCCCGATGGCACGTACGGTCCCGTGCTCGCAAAAGAAGTGCCGACCTTGCAAAATGGCGGCGTGAGCGCGGACGGTAAAACGATCACGTACAAATTGAAAGAAGGCGTCACGTGGTCGGATGGTTCGGCGTTTACGTGCGATGACGTGAAATTCACCTGGCAAGCCGTGATGACGCCGGGCGTCGGCGTCACCTCGACGACCGGTTACTCGGACATTGAAAGCATCGAATGCACGAACGCGACGACCGCGGTCGTCAAGTTCAAAAATTTCTTTGCGCCGTACTTGCGTTTGTTCGACCGTGTTCTGCCCAAGAGCGCGGGCGATCCCAAAGACATGAAGAACTGGGCGTACAATCGCAAGCCGCTCGGCACCGGTCCCTTCAAGGTGGACGAGTGGGTCGCGGATAGTTACGTCACGCTCTCGCGCAACGACAAGTATCGCGAAGCCGCGCAAGGCAAACCGTACCTCGATCAAATCGTGCTCCGCATCGTGCCTTCGACCGATGTCGCTCTGCAATTGCTCTCGAGCGGCGAAGTGGACGTGATGTGGAAACCGACCGAGGACATGATTCCGCAACTCGAAAAAATGACGGGCGTCAAGTACACTACGCCCGCGCGTCCCGGCGGCGAGCGTTTGTTCTTTAACATGGCGGAAAACAACAATCCGTCCGACCCGACCAAGCCGCACCAAATTCTCGGCGATCAACGCGTGCGCCTTGCAATTGGGTACGGCATCAACAAACAACGCATCGTCGAAAAATTGCTGGCGGGCAAAGTGCCGCTCGGCACAACCGAGTTGACCGTTGGTTTCTTTAACTGCACAGACAAGATCAAGGGTTATCCATACGATGTCGAAAAAGCGAAACAACTCTTGACCGAAGCCGGCTGGGTTCCCGGTCCTGATGGCATCCGCGTATCCAAAGGCGCGAAATACGCGCCCGACGGCACGCGCTTGCGTTTGAAAATCGCGACGACCTCCGGCGACAAGGTGCGCGAGAATGCCGAAGTGTTGATGGTCGAAGACATGAAGGCGATTGGCGTCGAATTCTTTATCGAGAATGCGCCATCGGCAGTGATCGTGAGTGGAACCTGGGATCAGAATGCGCCGCGTCGTCGAGGCAACTTTGACATCATCTTTTACGGTCCCACGCCCGGCAACGACCCGCACGAACGCATGGTCGAGTACTGGGCATCGTGGCAAATTCCGACCGAGCAAAACAAGAACGGCACGAACATGACTCGTTTCAACGATCCCAAGTCGGATGCGTGGCTCAAGCAAGCCGGAAGCGAACCGGACATTGCGAAACGCCGCGATCTGTACTGCCAGGTCTTGAACCTCACGTACGAACAAGCGAACATGGTGTTCCTCTATCAAGTGACGCGCATTCACGCGTACCGCGATCGCTTGCAGGGCTGGGTGCCCACGTCCTGGTCGGCGCTGGGATGGAACGGCGCGGACTGGTGGCTCAAATAGTTCGCTAGTGCGTTAGTTGACTAGTCGGGTGGTCGTGCGCGACCGCCCGACTAGTTCTTTTGTGGCTGAGGATTGTCATGTCATCCAAACAAATTCGTTTGCTCGCGCTGGGGCAATCGTTAATCGAACACGATTTGCGCGCGCGACCGTATCCGGGGTTCGCGCAACTGCGCGAGCGATTAGCGCGCGCCGAAATGGTGCTCTCGAATTTTGAGGGCGCGATTGTGCGCGATGCTCACGCCGCGCCGACACGCGAGGGCGTGTTCTTTCACGGCGCGCCGCCGAGTGTGCTCGATTGTCTGCGCGACTTGAACATCAACGTGCTTCCGCTGTGCAACAATCACAGTTTTGATTTAGGTGAGTCGGGAATTGTCGCGGCAATCAAAGAAGCGCGCGCACGGGGATTGGTGTGCGCGGGCACCGGCGCGAATCTCGAAGAGGCGAGCGCGCCAACCTATTTCGATTCGCCGCAAGGTAAAATCGCGCTCGTCGCATTCGCGTCGAAAATTCCGGATGCTTCGCTTGGGCACGTCAATCATCTGCGGCTCGATGCGAACGGTGTGCTCGATGCGAACGACACGTGCCGGATTCTCAATACGCTTGAACGCGCCACGCGCGACACCGATTTCGTCATCGCGTATCAGCACGATCATTACTGGGAAGCGAATCGGCAGGACACGCCGCGCTGGAAAATGGCTTGGGCGCGCGCGTGCATTGATGCCGGCGCAAATCTGTTTTACAGTCACGGCGTGCCGCTCGCCCACGGCATCGAAATTTACAAACAGCGTCCGATTTTTTACGGGCTGGGCAATTTTATTTTTCACACCAAAACGCCGGTCGGCAAGTACGCGTCAGTGACGTGGGAGAGCATGATTGCCGATTGTGTTTTCCGCGACGGCAACCTCGTCGAGTTGAAACTCGATGCGCTTGCGCTCAACGAGTCCGGCGAAACCGGCGACGATTTTTTCCGGACGCGCGGGCGACCCTGTTTGGCGGACGCGCGTCAAGCACAAACTATATTCGAACGGATGCAAAACTTGTCTGCATCGTTTGGCACGCAGATGGTCATTCACCCAACATTTGCCGAAATTCGACTTTGAGTGCGAGCATCCTATCGGCAACAAGTTGATCGGCAAAAATCAAGGCGGGAGATGAACTCTCCCGCCTTATTTTTATGCCTGTCGAATTTTTGCATCGAGATTATAGCCGCGCTCGCCCATCGGCTTGAGTTCATCCCACCAAATTTGTTCGAGCAAAGTCAACTCGTCGTCCAAATTGAAATTTGGGTCGTCGCGCACCTTGACGGTTTCCAAAATTTCAAACACGAATTTATCGGCGCCGTACTCGTTCCACTCTTGTTGCAATGTTTGATTTTGATGATGCCCGGTGCGAAGCATAAACTCGTGCATGTTCAGCGGACCTTCCAGATTTTTACTGCTCCCCAACAACACCTTGCCGTTCGCCATATTCTTGATTTGGAACACGCCCGCCGGTTTCGCGCGCTCTTTGTATTCACGAATTAGGTCGTGACGTGATTTCATTTTGATTCTCCTGTTAACCTTTACGAAAATCAATCCACTGGTTTGAATTCCGGATTTTCCATACGCCACCCATTCGGCGTTTCCACGACCGACCATTTGCCAGAATAATGCCGCGTGATTT
>CAZPIR010000454.1:0-3669 GCA_964586085.1 uncultured Anaerolineaceae bacterium
GAGTCGCTGCGACGAAGAGGGGCGGGGTCGCTGCGTCCGACACGCCGACGTTTCGGCCTCGAGCCGTCCGCCCAACGAGGCCGCCGCAGCGCGTTCAACGCGGCGGTCGCGACCGGCACAATGGCCGCGTGATCGCGTGGCTCGTCCTCGATCAACTTTTTAGCATTGTCCCAGGCGCCGCCCGCATTCGCCATAAACACCGCCATCAACTGACCGGTCAGGATGACGCCGGCGAGAAATCCGCCGAGCGCTTGTTCGCGCAGAACGAAACCGACCACGACCGGCACGAGCACGGCGAGCAAGCCCACGCCCAACAATTCACGTTGCGCGGCGTTTGTGCAAATCGCAACGGCTTTGCCATAGTCCGGCAAAACCTTGCCTTCCATCAATCCAGGAATGGCAAATTGTCGCCGCACTTCATCCACAATCAAATTCGCCGTGCGCCCAACCGCGCGAATCGTCATCCCACTAATCAGAAACGGAATCGCGCCGCCGATCAACATGCCAATGAACACTTCGGGCACAGCCACATTGATGGAAAAATGATCCGGCGTCGGCAATTTCATCGAGCGCAACGTTTCGATGACCGTGTCGCCGAACGCGCCGAACAAGGACACGGCGGCGATAACGGCTGACGCAATCGCGATGCCTTTGGTCACGGCTTTGGTCGTGTTACCCACCGCATCCAGGTCTGCCATAATTTTGCGCGCGTGCGGTTCGAGGTGCGCCATCTCGCCGATGCCATTCGCATTGTCGGCGATGGGACCGAACGCATCCATGCTGATGTTATTGCCGGTCAAGGTCAACTGCCCGATGCCACAGAGTGCGACACCGTACAAGATCATCGTGACACTTTCGCCGGTAAAGATAACGACGCTGGCAAACAATGCCGCCGCGACGACACACACCGCCCACACGGACGATTCCATACCAATAGACAAACCGGAGAGAATGGTTGTCGCTGGACCGCCGGAGGTTGAATTAACAATATCCTTGACCGGCGCTTTATCAGTGCCGGTATAGTACTCAGTAAGACTGTTCGTCAGGACCGCGAGCGCAATGCCGACCGTTGTCGCCGCCGCAACACGCCAATCGTTCATATACGTGAGCGCGAGCACCCAGAAACCCACCGTGCTAATCACCGCCGCTAAACGGAAACCACGATCAATCGCCTTGAACGCATTTTCGTTTTCGTTCGTCACACGCACCGAGTACGTGCTGATGATCGAAGAGACGACCCCAATCGCGCGCACAAGCAAGGGGAACAGAATCCAGCGGAAATCGAATGCCGGACCAGCCGTCGCAATCGAAATGCCGAGAATCATCGAAGAGACAATCGTGACTTCGTAACTTTCAAAAACATCTGCCGCCATCCCGGCGCAATCGCCGACATTGTCACCGACCAGGTCGGCGATGACTGCCGCGTTGCGTGGATCGTCTTCGGGCAAATCTTTTTCGACCTTGCCAACCAGGTCAGCTCCCACATCCGCCGCTTTGGTATAAATGCCGCCGCCCACACGCATGAACAACGCGATAAGCGTACCGCCAAAACCAAAACCCAACAACACTTCGGGCGCGGCTTGACCGTACATCATAAAAATGATCGTGCCGCCCAAGAGACCGAGACCATCGGTCAACATACCGGTAATCGTGCCAGTGCGATAACCCACGCGCAAGGCATCGCCGAAACTGCGGCGCGCCGCCGCGGCAACGCGGACATTTCCCAGCACCGCCATACGCATTCCGATTTGTCCAACCGCGAGCGAGAACAATGAACCCATCAAAAACGCGCCGGCACGTCCGAGCGCAATCGCCCAGCCATCGAACCCAGCATCCGTCACGTACTTGGGAAGCTCCTTCACCAGAGCCGCACTGGCAAACAAAGCCAGTGTTAAAATAGCAATGAATACAACAATCGTGCGCAACTGGCGATTCAAATAAGCCACTGCGCCCAAACGAATGCGATTAGAAATGTCTCGCATCGCTTCGGTGCCCTGATCCTCACGCAAAATTTGGCGTGTCAGGAACACGGCATACAGCAATCCGGCGATAGCCACACCCAGCACCGACCACACACCGATTGCTTCAAACGTGGTGATACTCGACCAATTCACCTTCTACCTCCCACAACGATTATTTGGTACAACAAAAAAGCGGTCCGCTCGCGAGTGGAGCAGACCGCCTTGTCGCTTCATTTCGTGGTTAGTCAAAGAAACTACGGTTCACACAGTACGACAATATCGTATTATGTATTTGATTGTAGCACCACGACACTTGAATGTCAAATTGTCGTATCGAGTATTCAAATTTCGCGGGTTATCCAACTTTTTTGGTCAGAATCACGAGGGAGATTTTTTGTGAATCTTTACTGCCGACTCGTGCCGCCAATTTGGCGCATTGCCACGACGACGTCCTTCGCGCGATTGACCGGCGCAAGACAGTGGGTGCCAATACACACATAGGCGAGCGACGTCTCGTTTGCCGGATAACCGAGTTGCGCCAGGCGATTTGCATCACGTCCTGGGTCGAGCACCTGGACGATTTTCGCCGGCGCATACTCGTCGAGCGCGGCGCACAACAATTCGCGTGTGCGCGCATCGTTCGCTTCACCAACAATGTGGAGCGTGACCGGCTCGGCGAGCAAGTGACTGACCGCGCGCGCGTACTCGGATGCCATAAAACCGTACCGCTCATAGTTGTTCGCGAAAAACGCCAGCACTTGTTCCGCAATATCTCGATAACGCGATTCACCGGTCACGCGCGATAATCGCACGAGCACATCCGCGATGATGGCATTCTCGACAAGCGAACGATCTGGCAAACGCAAGAGACCCAGGGTTTCGTGTCCGCGCGACTCGCTCCAAAACGCACCCGTGTCCGCGTCGCGCAATTTTTCGAGCGCGAGATCGGCGAGCGTTTGCGCGCGCGTCAAATAATTTGCATCGCCGGCGAATTGATACGCATCCAGGAATGCGCGCGTCGTGTGCGCGAGGTCGAGCAGTTGATTCGGCAGTTGCGGCGCATTGTCCGGCGTGGCGAAATGGAACAAGCCCGTGTCTGTGCGATACATCTCGTTCCAAATCCGATCGAGTGTTTTCAGCGCAAACGTTTGCAATGATTCATCTCCAAGCACGCGCCCTGCTTCGAGGTACCCGCTCACCATCAACGCGTTCCAGTCGGTGTAAAAATTCTTGTCCACGTATGGTGCGACGAGTTTCGCGCGCTCTCCAAGCGACAGCGTATAATAATGTTCGTCCGCGTCCTGGGAACCATAGAAACCACCGCGCGCTTGATCGCTCAAGGTCGTCGTGAGATACGCAACCATTGTTCGCAGAGTGTCGCGAAAAATTTCGCGCGGCTCAATGCGGTACGCGCGCGCGAGCAGACCCAGTAATTTTGCATTGTCTTCGAGCATCTTTTCAAAATGCGGCACACTCCAATCGCGCACCGTCGAGTACCGGAAAAATCCGCCGGCAACTTGATCGTACGTGCCGCCGCTCGCCATGCGCGTGAGTGTCACCGTGACGACCGCCAAAAATTTTTCGTCGCGCGTGGCATAGTACCGTTCGAGCGCAAGTTCAATCGCATCGGTGTGCGGAAATTTCGGCTCGGTGCCAAATCCGCCGTACACTGAATCAAAATTGTCGAGAACGTCACGTGCAAGCGTGT
>CAZPIR010000455.1:0-3666 GCA_964586085.1 uncultured Anaerolineaceae bacterium
CACGCTTCCCAGGTTTCACCGATCAATTTTTCCGGCGGTAACACCTTGCCGATAAATCGTTCGAGTTGGCGACCGCCCCACACCATCTCGCGCGCCGTAGACTTTAGGCGGAGCGGGTACAATTCCGGTGGCTGGGTAGTTGGGCGGTTGGATGATTCGGTCATTCGTCCTCCGTCTTCCGTTCTCCGTCTTCCGTCAACGCCGCGTACTGCTCGCGTGTGAGGAACTCGCCAAGGTCAATCGTCTGCGAAATAATTTTGCGCGCGCCATTCATTTTGATTTCAGCGTGGATCAACGCAAAGCACTTGTTGTCCATGATCTCTTTGCGCAAGATATAACCACCCTCGTCATCGAGACTGGGATCGTTGCGCAAATCCACGCGCACCTTGACCGGCGAGCCACAGCGTTTGCATTTCACATACAGCCACATTACGTAATTGTCCGTACCCGCATTCGCGGCGAACAACGTTTTGAGTTTGTCAAAAAGATTCATCCGATCACATCCTTGGCATAACCGAACATGCCCGGCGCGCCGCCGGTATGCCAGAAAATTAGGGTCGCGCCGCGCGCTATGTCGCCGCGTCGCACACGATCAATCAAACCTGCCATCGTTTTGCCGGTGTACACCGGGTCGAGAATGATGCCTTCAAGTTGCGCGAGCATCTGCATCGCCTCACGCGCACCTGGAGTGATTTTAGCATAGCCCGCGCCCACATAGCCATCGTGCACGATCACATCGCTCGGCGCGAGCGACAAGGCGCGCCCAATAAAATCGCCGGTCGCGCTCACGAGTGTTGTCACACGTTGCTCGCACGCGGACGCGGCGCGACTGACCGTGACGCCGTGTAGTGGGATCGGCACGCCATAATATTTTAAACCGACAAGAATCCCGGCGTGCGTGCCACACGAACCAGTCGTCACAAACATCGCGTCCGGGTTGACGCGTTCCGCGCTCAACTGCTCGACGAGTTCACCCATGGCGCGTACATACGCCACACAACCCAGCACGTTCGAACCGCCAATCGGAATTGCGTACGCGAGACGACCTTGCGCGTTCAATCGCGCCGCCGTCTCTGCGATAATCACATCTGCATCACGCGCATCGTTTGGATCGCTGAATTCGATGTCCGCGCCGAGCAAATGATCGAGCAGTAAATTTCCGTTCGTTTCTGCTGGCGGCAAGCCGGAAAGCACAAGCGTACACGCCAGTCCAACCTTGCGCGCGGCGGCGGCAGTGATGCGCGCATGATTCGATTGTGGTCCGCCGCCGGTCACGAGCGTGTCCGCGTTTTGCGTGAGCGCATCTGCCAACAAAAATTCCAATTTGCGCGCCTTGTTGCCGCCCAGCGCAAACCCGGTCAGGTCGTCCCGTTTCATCAATACGCGCACACCCAGCTCTGTGGACAAACGCGGCAGTTCGTCGAGCGGCGTGGGCAGGGTCGCAAGTTTGTAACGAGACAACGTTTCAAGAGCAGGCATGATGACTCCTAATTCGCAATCCGCAGTTGCGGCACGATGAAAAGAAACAGGCAAGCCACATCGAGCGCGACAAAAATTGCATAGAGCAAAATAAACACGATGCGTTGATGTTCACGCGCGATGAGTTCGCGCAAACCGATGACGAGGAAAAACGCAATGGCGATGAGCGCAGGAAAAAGATAGCGCCCTTGCAGTTGGAAAAATTTGAAATTGTAACCGATATAATCCAGGATCGCCGTCGCGAGTAGAACCATCAATAGACCGATACCCCAATGTTGTGGCTCGGTGAGTAACTCGCGATGGCGCACGATGCGAAAGGCGAACAGTGCGAAACCGAGCACGGCAACCGCACACAACAAGAACAGCACAATGTAAATACGGTCGTTAACCAACACGCCCATCCAACCAAACTGCGCCCAGAATGATTTGAACGTCACGGCGAACACGCCAAACACAACATGCTTGATGCCGTACTGCGCAATGATCTCTGCCGTCGTCGGCTGACCGATGACGACCGAATCGTGTCGCGCGAGACCGAGTGGGTCGGTGACACCATAAACGAACATGTTGCGGATGAACATGGGCGAAGAGATGAGGGCGGCGAAAGCAAAGAGGAAAAACAAATTGCGGATTGCGGATTGCGGATTGCGTGATGCGTGATGCGTGATGCGTTGTTGCGCAATTTCGGCGATGATGAGAAGCAACGCGCCCGGCACGTACGCAGTGGTTTTGGTGAGCAACGCCGCGCCAAACAGAACACCGCCCCAAATTATGAATTGCCGATTGCTAATTGTATTTTGAATTCGCTTGACCGCGAGCCAGAGAATCAAGACGAGCACCAATTCGGCGGCGAGGTCGTTGCTGATGGATGCGCTGACCGCGATGTGTTGCGGAACAACCGCCATCGCGCCGACGGTTGCGAGCACGAGCAAGTTGTCATCAGGAAACAATGCGCGGACGATGCGCAATGCGACGAGCAAAACGAGCACACCGAGCAAGACTGAAAACATTCGCAGAGCAATGACCGTCGCATTCAGTCCAAAATTACGCGCAAGCAAATAAACCGGCGTCGCCGCGAGATAGTACAGCGGCGGTTGATACGATTCGTACCGAATCGCGTCAATGCTCATCGTCGCCGGGAATTTCGCGGCTTTGATCTGTTCGAGATAATCCTGGTCGTAATCGCCGCGTTGCAAAATCGGCAAACCCGACTCACCAATCGCGCGAATATAGTTGAAATGCGCGGGTTCGTCGGGCGCTTGCCATGCCGGGGTATAAAACGCATAGAGTGCGGCAACTAGAACATAGACGAGACAAATCAAAAACACGCGGCGGTTCAATTGCACAACTCCACTAGCCAAGTACCTGAGCCAAATCGTAAATTGTTTTGACAACATGATCTGCGCTCGAATCGCCGCCCATCTGTTGCCAGTCCGTCGGGCTCGCGAGCCAGACTGTGCGCATGCCCAACTTTTTCGCAGGCACGAGATTACGCACGGTGTCGTCAATCATCAAACACTCGGTCGGCGGAACCGGCAAGGCGGCGAGCACTTTATCGTACGCGAACTGGGTCGGCTTGCTTTGGTACTCGATAAAGTTAATATCGAACACGTGGATGAAATGGCGCACGATGCCGAGCGCATCGAGCACACGCCGCGCATAATCGGCAGGCGCATTCGTGAACACGCTTTTCGTTTGCGGCAATTGTGCCAGCAGAGCATCGAGCCGTGCATCAGGGCACAGATAACTCGCCACATCCACATCGTGCACAAAATTCAAAAATGCCTGCGGGTCAATGTGTTTTTCGATGTACAATCCGCGCAAGGTCGTGCCATAACGATCCCAGTAATCGCGCCGTTGTCGTTGCACATCGTCACGCGGAATGCCCACACGTTCAACCATGAATGTGTTCATCCGCTCGCTGATCTCGTGCATCATTCCAGCGGACGTTGGATAAAGTGTGTCGTCGAGGTCGAAGAGAATATAGCTGATCATATTCCAGTGTTCCGTATTCAGTATTCAGACAACTGGATACTGAATACTGCTTACTGCGTCTCCTCTCGTGCCGCAAAATAAATGCCGACGAGAATCAATGCCCCGCCCATCAATTTGATCGGATCGGGATTTTGTTTGAGCAAAGGAATCGCGAGCAAGGTCGCGCCAATCGGCTCGGCGAGAATCGTCACG
>CAZPIR010000456.1:0-3657 GCA_964586085.1 uncultured Anaerolineaceae bacterium
CGGCAAACAAATCGTCCTCGTACTTGAAATCGAGTGGCACAAGTTTGATGTGCTTGCCTTCAAGTGTTGTAGCAGAAATGTTCACAGCGGAATATTTCCATGTTTTTTCGGCGGATTGGTGTCGCGTTTGTTTTGCAACATTTCCAGACCGGCGATGAGCTTGGCGCGTGTTTGATGCGGCTCGATTACGTCGTCAATGAACCCGCGTCCCGCCGCGATGTATGGATTCGCAAAATGTTCACGATATTCCTGGGTCAATTTTTGTTTGACCGCATCCGGGTCTGCCGCGCTCGAAATTTCTTCGCGGTACAAAATATTCACCGCGCCATCCGGTCCCATCACTGCGATTTCGGCGGTGGGCCACGCATAATTCAGGTCGCCGCGAATGTGTTTGGAACTCATCACGTCGTACGCGCCGCCGTACGCTTTGCGCGTGATAACCGTGATTTTTGGCACGGTTGCTTCGCAGTACGCGAACAATAATTTTGCGCCATGGCGAATGATACCGCCGTGTTCCTGTCCCACGCCCGGCAAAAAGCCCGGCACGTCTTCGAACGTAACGAGCGGAATGTTAAAGCAATCGCAAAAGCGCACAAAGCGCGCGCCCTTGGACGATGAGTTAATGTCGAGCACGCCGGCAAGCACCATCGGTTGTTGTGCGACGATGCCGACCGCGCGCCCATTCAATCGCGCAAAGCCGACGATGATGCTACCGGCGAAATGCTCCTGCACTTCAAAGAAATCGCCGTCATCCACGACGAGTCGAATCACTTCTTTCATGTCGTACGGTTTGTTTGGCGAATCCGGAATCAAGGTGTCGAGGGCTTGCTCGGCGCGCAGAGGATCGTCGCTGGGGCGCACGATGGGCGGCTCTTCCAAATTATTTTGCGGCAAGTACGAAAGCAGTTTGCGAATCATCGAAACGCAGTGTTCTTCATTCTCTGCCGCAAAATGCGCGACGCCGGATTTTTCATTGTGCACGATTGCGCCGCCCAATGCTTCGGCGGTCACATCTTCGTGCGTCACGGTCTTGACCACATCAGGACCGGTGACGAACATATAACTCGTGTCCTTGACCATGAAAATAAAATCGGTGAGCGCGGGTGAGTACACCGCGCCGCCGGCGCACGGTCCCATGATCGAACTGATTTGCGGAATGACACCGCTCGCCATCGTGTTGCGCAGAAAAATATCGGCATAGCCGCCGAGCGAGACGACGCCTTCCTGGATGCGCGCGCCGCCGGAATCGTTCACGCCGATGAGCGGCGCGCCGTTCTTCATCGCAAGGTCCATTAAGCGCACAATTTTTTCGGCGTGCGCTTCGCCGAGCGAGCCGCCGAACACGGTGAAATCCTGAGAGAACACATAAACGAGTCGTCCGTTGATTGTGCCGTAACCGGTAATGACGCCATCGCCATAAATGGTTTGCCGATTGTTACCAAATGCCGTGCCGCGTTGGGTGACGAACGCGCCCAGTTCTTGGAATGATCCTTCATCGAGCAAGAGATCAATGCGTTCACGCGCGGTTAGTTTGCCGCGCGCATGTTGTTGCTCGATGCGTTTTTGCCCGCCGCCTTGGCGCGCTTCTTCGCGCTTTTGGCGCAGTTCGAGAATTTTGGGATCAATCGACATGGTGTTCTCCCGAGTACGGATTTTTGTGAGCACGCGATTTCATCACGTGCTTGACCAACAATCAACTGCATGTCATTTCGACGAGCCGCTTTGCGGCGAGGAGAAATCTGCGTATGAATGGAGATTTCTCGCCGCTTGGCGGCTCGAAATGACATTTGAAAAAACTATTTATTATCCAACGCCGCACGCGCAATCACGAGGCGTTGAATCTCGCTCGTGCCTTCGTAAATTTCCGTGATCTTGGCATCGCGGAAATAACGTTCGACCGGCAACTCTTTGCTGTAACCAACGCCGCCGTGAACCTGGATCGCCTTGGTCGCAACCCACATCGCCGTTTCGCTCGCAAACAATTTTGCCATCGAAGCTTCGCGCGTGAATCGTTCGCCGCGATCTTTTTTCGTCGCCGCGTGGTAAATGAGCAAACGTGTCGCTTCGATTTGCGTGGACATGTCGGCGATCATCCACTGAATCGCTTGAAACTCGCCGATCTTTTGCCCGAACGCCTCGCGCTCGCGCGCGTACGCGACACTCGCCTCGTACGCCGCCTCGGCGATGCCAAGAGCTTGCGCCGCGATGCCGATGCGACCTGCATCGAGAATGCTCATGGCGATTTTGAATCCATCGCCCTCGCCGCCGAGCATGTACGATGCCGGGATGCGATAGTTATCGTACGTGCATTCGCACGTTGCGCTCGCGCGAATTCCCAGCTTGGGTTCTTTTTTGCCCGCGCTGAAACCGGGCAGGTGCGTGTCGACGATGAAACACGCCGTGCCGCGATGTTTCAATTCCGGTTTGGTCGAAGCAAACAAAATAATGTAATCGGCGACGGGTCCACTCGTGACCCAGGATTTGCGTCCGTTAATCACCCACTCGTCGCCTTCGCGTACCGCGCGCGTGCGCATGTTGCCCGCATCACTGCCGGATTGTGGCTCGGTCAACGAGTACGCGCCGAGTTTTTTGCCGGATGCGAGCGGAATCAGAAAATCGTGTTTCTGTTGATCCGTGCCAAATTTTTTGAGACCAAAGCACACGAGCGAATTGTTGACGCTCATGATCGCGCCGTGCGACGCGCACACTTTGGAAATTTCTTCCATCGCGAGGACGTAGCTCACGCAGTCCAAGCCGCCGCCACCGTACTCGTCCGGAATTTCAATGCCTAACAAACCCAGCTCGCCCATCTTTTTGACGGTCTCGTGCGGAAACTCGCCAGTTTCATCAATCTGGGCGGCAATCGGGGCAATCTCTTTTTGAGCGAAATCGCGCGCGAGGTCACGAATCGCGCGTTGCTCTTCGGTCAGTTGGAAATCCATGGTGATGCTCCTTATCATAACCCACGCGAGCCGTTCAAGATTCTCGTGCGGGGCAGGTGTTTTTGCTGAGCGTCATCCAGAAGCGAGGGCTGAATGGGTCGGGCGCATTTTACCAAAAATCACGCCGTTTGGAAAATGGCATTTTGATTTGCGATTGCAAGCAACTTGCAAATTCAGTCAACCGTTTCGTGAGTATTTGACAAAGCGTTCGACCTATGGTAAACCCTTTTCCAAGATGGCAACCAAGTTTTCAACCCTGCGGCGCGCGTTTTACTTTTACGGCTATTTTTACTTTTACGCCAGCGGATTCGCTCGGGGTTGAATCGTCGCACCTTTGCCAAAATAGGCAACACACAAGGAGCGTGGGATTCAACCCCACGCTCTTTCATTTTTACGAGGTCACATGTTTCATGAATTGATCGCCGCGCTTGCCGAGTTGGATGAGTTGCTCGAACGCGCCAAGCAAACGATTCGCACCATCGAGCCAGCCGCGTTGGATTATCAACCTGGGGTCGAATGCAACTCGATTGATGCGCTAGCGACGCACATGGCGGGGTCGTTGCGATGGTGGATTGGTGAAATCATCGGCGGACGCGACGCGCATCGCAATCGCGAAGCCGAGTTTCGCGCGCGCCGTGCGAATGCCGATGCGCTTGTGCGTGAACTCGATGCGACGCGCGAGTTGGTGCGCGAGATTTTTGAGTCGCTCACACTG
>CAZPIR010000457.1:0-3637 GCA_964586085.1 uncultured Anaerolineaceae bacterium
GCGGCTCCTTTTGTGGGCAGACCTGACAGGTCTTTTAGATCTGTCAGGTCTGGTCTTGTTGTTCACTCTGCCATATTGTCGAAAAACCGGATGAACGCTTCGATGCCGTGATAAAAATTCGGCAGGTGCATTTTTTCGTTTGGCGAGTGGAAATTGTCACCGTCCATCGCAAAGCCCATCAAGATCGAGTCCACGCCGAGCAACGCCTTGACCAAGCTCACGACCGGCACACTGCCGCCTTGCAAACGAAACACCGGCTTGACGCCGAACGTCGCTTCGAGCGCGTGTGTGGCGGCACGCATCCCCGCCGTGTCACGGTTGACGAGAATCGCCGGACCGCTGACGAATTTTTTCACTTCCCAGCGCACCGTCGGCGGTGCGTTCCGACGCAAGTATTCTTTCAACTGTTCCTCGACTGCATCGTCATCTTGGTCGGGCACGAGGCGCATCGAAATTTTCGCCATCGCTTTCGCCGGCAAAACGGTTTTCGATCCTTCGCCGGTAAAGCCGGACACGATGCCATTCACTTCGAGTGTGGGGCGCGCGCCCAAACGTTCGAGCGTGGTAAATCCTTTTTCGCCGTACAATGCCGGCACGCCTGCCGTTTGTTTCCACTCGTCGTCCGTCACTGGTGAGCGCGCAAGTTCGTCGCGTTCTTCCGGCGGAACGACGCGCACCTTGTCATAGAAACCTGGGAGCGTAATGTGTCCGTTGGCGTCGTGCATCCCGGCGATGAGTTCGCACAACACTTGGGCGGGATTGTGCACTGAGCCGCCGAACACGCCCGAATGCAAATCTTGTTTGGGTCCGTGCACCCAAACTTCAAAGTACGCGAGCCCGCGCAAACCGTAAAACAAACTGGGTAGTTCAGGACCGGCAATGCCCGAATCGGCGTTCAACGAAAAATCGCACGCGAGTTTTTCCTTGTTCTGCAAAATAAATTTGCCGAGACTCGGTGAGCCGATTTCTTCTTCACCTTCGACGAGCACCTTGATGTTGATTTTCAAACCTTCGTTGCGTACCAACGATTCGAGCGCCTTGAGAAATCCTTGCACCTGCGCTTTCATGTCCGACGCGCCGCGCGCAAAAATATCGTTGCCGCGCACGGTTGGCTCGAATGGTTGTGACAGCCATTCGTTGAGCGGGTCTACCGGTTGCACATCGTAGTGACCATAGACGAGCACGGTCGGTTTGCCGGGCGCGTTCAACGATTCGCCGTACACCACCGGGTGTCCATCCGTTGCAAGCACGGCGACATTTTTAAATTCGATTTGTTTCAATTGCCGCGCAACCCATTCGGCGGCGTGTTGCATGTCGTTCTTGTGCGAGGACAAGGTCGAGATGCTGGGGATGGCGAGTAGTTCTTTTAACTCGCTCAAAAAGCGTTCGCGATTGGCACGCGCGTACGCAATCGCATTTTTCGATTCAGGCATCAAACTCCTTTTCAAAAATGGATTAGATTACGAATTCAGATTATACGCCGAAAAATAAAGAGGCGCAATCGAGTTGCGCCTCTCTCGAAATTACGGTGCGACTGCAAGTGATTCCCAGCCCCACATGTCTTGATCGGGTGGCGTGTTGGCGATGAGGCGACGCTGGTTCGAGCCATCGGCATTCATCGCAAAGATTGCCCAGCCCGTGCCGTTCTGATCGCTACGATAAAAAATCGTACTGCCATCGCGCGACCACATCGGCTGAATGTCATTGCCTTTGCCGGACGTCAATTGTTTTTTGCCGGAGCCATTTGCATTGACGACGAACACTTGGCGATGTTGATCGTCAATCGGCGCGTGGTACACGATGCGTTGTCCATCGGGCGACCATTGTGCCGCGCCGCCGTTATCGCGCGTGAGAAACTTGACCGCGCCGGAGCCATCGGTGGGCACGACGTGCAAACCATTCACGCCTGTCCCAGGTTCGTTGCCGGTGAACACAACCTGCTTGCCATCCGGTGAAAACGAGGGACCATTGCCATCCGCTTTGAGATCAACGATGGTCAGGTTTTTGTACACCCCATCCATCTTGACCATTTTGAGCGGACCGCCGGGCTTGGTCTTGATGTTTGAATCAGTGTACACGAGCCATTGTCCATCACGCGACCAGTTGAAGCAACACACGGTCGCGTCGTTCAAAATGAGAATGGAGCCGGAGCCATCCGCGTTCGCCAAATACATTCCTTCCGAGCCGCCTTCGGGACGCGCGTAGTACGCGATCTGTTTGCCGTCCGGCGAAAAGGTGGGCCACCAAGAATGCGTGACAATCGTGTGCGGGTTCGAGCCGTTCGCATTTGCGACGACAATCGAATGGAATTTTGTTTCAAAGCCAGTGGCGACGCTGTACGCGATGCGTCCGGTCGTTGTCGCCGGGCGTGGTGCGGACGTGGCGGCGGATGCTGATGTCGCCACGCCGGTTGGTGCGGTGGGCGACCCAGGTTGGCGTGTCGTCGCAATCGCAACGGCGGCGGTCGGAGTTGCTTCAACCACCGCGGCTGTGGTTGGCGCAACGGTTACGACCGGTGAGGCAACTGCCGCCGGTGAAGCCGCGCCGATGGGCGCGACCTGAGTCGAGCTGGGCGCAGCCGTGGGTGTGGTTCCTGGTGTGGGCGAGGCGGTGCCGCACCCAACGACGATGCTAACGAGTACGACAAGCAAGACGAAAAGTTTCAAGTTCATCGTGTCCCTCCTTTGGACAAGTTGCGAACTTGTCCGGCAACGAAAATTATTTTGACACCGAGATTTTTTCAAACGCTTCATCGGTGGGTGGAACATTGTCGAGCAGTTTGGTCGGATTGGTGCCATCAGCAGTCATGCGCCAAATCGCCCAATTGCCGCCTTCGGGCGAGCGATAAAAAATAAAGTTGCCATCGAGCGACCAATTCGCGCCGACGTGATGCGCGGCGGTAGTGGTCAATTGTTTTTTGCCGGTGCCGTTTGCGTTGATGATAAAAATTTGTTTGACGCCATCCACTTCAATCGAGTAGACGATGCGTTGTCCGTTGGGCGACCATGCCGGCGACGCGCCGACATCGGTGGTGAACATGACCGAATCGCCACCCGCCGAATTGACCTTGAACAAACCGCAACTGGTGTCGCGGCAACTGTGAAAGACGAGTTGCGTATCATCGGGCGACCAGGATGGATACGCGCCGCCGTTCACGATGTTGCGTCGCCCCGTGCCATCCTGCAAAACCGCGTCAATACTTTTCGGCGCATTCTTGGAGGGTTGCACCGTCCACGCCAGCCAGCGACCATCGTGTGACATGGACATGAACTTGGCATTCGTCTCGCCGACAATTTTGCGTTGTTCGGTGCCGTCAACGTTCGCCACAAAAATTCCATCTTCCCAATGATAGTAGAAAATTTTTGTGCCATCCGGCGACAAGACCGGCGACGAGGCGCGATCCAGGACTTGTTTGGCGCCGGAGCCATCGGCGTTCATCACGTAAACGTGTTTATCGGGAGGCGGGTCGCCGCGATTGACGCTAAAGGCGAGCTTGCCGAGTGGGCGCGCCGGCGCCGTCGTGCGAGTGGGCAACGCGACGCCAATCGTCGGAATGCCGGCGGGCAAGGTGGGTGTGAGCACACCGAGTGTGGGCGAGGGTGGCGGTGGAACAGTGGGTAGTAGGGTGGCGGTTGGG
>CAZPIR010000458.1:0-3635 GCA_964586085.1 uncultured Anaerolineaceae bacterium
GCCAAACTGTGGGAAGAACGCGAGTCCCGCTGCCGCGAGAATCACCATGCCCAAGGCGTCGGTGATGCGTTCGATGGCGATGATGGGTGCGGAATAACTCAGCGGCGTGTTGCATTTCGATTTGAGCAGGAGCGATTTGAGCAACTCGCCGAGTTTGCCCGGCGTCATCGTGAGACTAAACCCGGAGAGAAAAATCAAAAACGAATCGCGCCGCGAAATATTTTTGATGTCGAGCACGCCGAGGTAATAATGCCAACGCGCAAAGCGCAAAAGATAGTTGAGCAAGGTCACGCCGAGTGCGAGCGGTAAAAACTGCCAATCGAATTTTTCGAATGCGGCGAGCAGGCGCGGCGCATCGGCGTAAAATGCAAGCGCAACAAAAACGACGAGCGCGAATAACAGCGAGAGGATCACACGGTTGCGAAGATTTTGCATGGAGAAATTGTAGAGACGTTGCACTGGCAACGTCTCTACCCATTTTGATTTACGATTTGCGACGCGTCGCCATCAACAAGCCGAGCAAGAACGCGAACGCGAATGCGCCCGCGCCAGCCGACGCGGCGAGAAACGGTCGGCGCGAGCCATAGCCCAGATTGATCGGTTGATCGGGGCTATAATTGGATTGGAGTAGGCGACCCCATTCGGTGTGCAGGGCGGCTTGCATGCGTTGCTTGCCGACGAACGGGTACCAGTACCAGTTGTGATAAATGTTCGACGCGGCAAACGACCACGGCACGATGGGTGTGCGGAGCAACGTGTGTTCCAATGGTTTGAGCGCGCCGTGATAAATTTGCTTTTGTCCCCACGAGGCGAACGTGTCTTCGTATGCGCTGAATCGCCAGTTCTCATCGGACGCATCCACATCGCCGACGAATTTGATTTCGCGCGGATCGCCGACACCGAAACCACGTTCGTGCGCGGCGCGAATGAATTTCAAACTCATCGGGTCGATGCCCATGATTTTTGCGGACGCGGCGTCAATCGCGACCGGGTCGGAACTTGCCATGATGACATTCTTGACGTGCCAGCGCGTCGCGCGCGGACCAGGTCCTTCGCCGGCAAGCGTGCCGTCCATCACCGCAAAAATGCCGGTGTGAATGTCTTGCTGAATTTGCAAGAGGTCAACGAGGGTTTCGTGAATGACGCCGTGTGTCCAGTGGCGTTTCTGATCGAGCAAACCGCCGAACGCGTTCTTCATCGCGCCGGTCATGTTCGTGAACACGTGCGTCTTCATCGTTGGCAGGTGCAGAACATTCTTGCCGTAAAAATGTTTCGGAATATGCACGCCGTGCGGGTACACTTTATCGAGCGCGAGGAACGGTTGCTTGGGTTCGTAATGCACCCACTCGACGCCGTCGCGATAGGTTTCGAGTGTGCGTAAACCGTACTTGTCTTGCACGTATTGATGACGATTGTTGCGTTGTCCTTCGCGTCCGTTCACGACGACGGTGTCATTGTGCGTCGCGATAATTTTTTCATGGTCGTAACCATCAGCAAGCAATTGTTTGATCACGCCTTCGAGTTGCCAGGGCGTCGTGGAGCAACTGGGATACCAGATTTGCCACGAGATATTGATCTTGAGCAAGGTTTCGGCGTCGTGCGGTAAATTTTCCTGATAGTGTGCCAGTTTCATCAAGCGTGCGTAATCGGCGAGCACAGTTTCGGGACTGGTGCGTAGAATTGCCACCTGACCACGACCAGGAAAATTTTTGGGGTCAATCATTCGTTCGGTCTCCTTTTGAAAAATCAGCGCGCAGTATAGTTGAAATCACTGCGCTTGTCGAATTTATTTCGGTAGGGGCACAGTGCGTTGTGCTCCTACGTGCTCAGATCGTCGAGGTTGATCAAGCCAAGCGCGCGTGCTTGCTCGTACGTCAATGTGGCGCTGGGTTCGGTGACGACAGGGGATGCCTCGACCGGCGGCTCGTTTACAATTTCTGCCGGCGCCGTTGTCGCGACCGGTGCCGGGCTGGGCGCGGTTTCGACTGGTGGCGGCGGTGGCACGGGCATTGGCTCGCCGCCGGCAAGTGTTGCTTGATTCAGGTCGCGGCGAATTTCGACGACGGCGCGGCGCAGAGTGATCCAGATCATGCCGACTTTGCCTTGCGCCGAGCCTTGTCGCTCGAACAACATTGTGAGAAAGACCTGGTCGCTCAATCGCGTCGCGTACAGTTCGTAATTTTTGCCTTCAAAGAAATGTAATGTAAACGAAGTCTCGTCCTGCAACGTGTGAATCACTTGGTTCGATGCGATCATCGCCGTGCCGAGCACGCCGAGCAATGCTTGCGTATCCAGGTCGCCGTGTTTGCCGGTCTCGACAAGCAGTTGACCCGCTTGATCGAACATCAATGCGCCTGCCGCGCCCAGGTCGGTGCGAAGTGTTTCGAGCCGGGTTTGCACGGCGCGCAACCCTGATTCGGAGAATGCAATGAGGCGGCGCGACTCGGGCAAGGGCATGGCTAAAATTTGACGCACCGTGCGCACAAACCCTTGCATGTTGAATGGTTTCGCCACGTACGCGTCCGCCAATTCTTTTGCGCGCTCTTCGATTTGCGGTGTGCCGTACGCGGTGACGAGCACGGTGCGCGTGGTGGGGCTGATGCGATGCACGTGTTCGAGCAAGTCTAGCCCACTCATACCAGGCATGCGCAGGTCGGTGATGACCAGATCGAATCGTTTCTCTTGCAAACGCGCGAGCGCGGCTTCGCCGGAATCACAGGCTTCGACGGCGTGACCGCCGCCTTCGGGTAACGCCAAGACACGGCAAAGTGCCTGCGATACGCGCGCTTCATCTTCGACGACGAGGATTCGTTCGGGTGACATTGATGGCTCCTTCAAAAATGAAAATACCGACCCAGGTTTTAGCCGGACGAGCTTGCCCAGATGACCGGCAGTTGCACGCCAAAGCGCACGCCGCGCGTCTCACCCAGGTTTTCGACGGCGAGCGTGCCGCCGTGTTGTTGCACAATGCTTTGACTGACCGACAATCCCAGCCCACTGCCATTTTCTTTCGTCGTAAAAAATGGCTCAAAGATGTGTTCCAAAATATCGCGTGGGATAACGGGACCATCGTTGACAAAGGTGATGATGATATTTTCTTCGTCGGCGGTGGCGGTGATGTGCAGTTCGCCGCCTTCTTTCATCGCTTCAACCGCGTTCAAGGTCAGGTTGAGAAAGACCTGGATCATTTGCTCCGGCGAAGCGACGATGTGCGGGAGCGGATGCAAATCGGTGAGCACGCGCACGTTCGCGTGTTGCATTTGTTTACGCGCGAGTGTCAAGGTTTCGTTGAGCAAGTCGGTGATTGACACGAGGCGACGGGGCGAAGCGGCGGGACGCGCAAACCGGAGAATGCGACTGGCGACAAGCCCGAGTCGTTCGATTTCTTGGCGCACGATGCGCAAATTTTCTTCGCGCTCGCCATCGTCGAGATTGAAATCGAGCACAAGGTCCATCGTACTGCTGATTGCTTGCAGAGGATTGTTGATCTCGTGCGCGAGTGCCGCCGCCATTTGTCCGAGTGCCGCAAGTCGCTCGGCTTTGATCTGTTGTTCCGCCGCTTGCTTGAGCGTAGTAATGTCACGCGACACGCTCATCACGCCAATCACATCGCCTTGCGCGTTGCGTAGTTGCGA
>CAZPIR010000459.1:0-429 GCA_964586085.1 uncultured Anaerolineaceae bacterium
TGGCGCGGGACACCTTGTGTTATAATGTTTGTGATGAAAAACAATCCGACAACGGCGCGGACAATTCTCCGCGCTGTTTTAATTGGGGCGAACATTGGCATCCTGATTGCCGCGTGCCTCGTATTCGCGTTCGTCAGCACATCGTCCGATTGGGTCGAGCAAAAATTTCTCTCGCTCCGCTATCGTGCGTCCGAGTACTTGCCTCAGCCCACCCCGCCGCCATTCGTGCCAACGCCATTGGCTACGCCGACGAATGACGAAGGACGAACGACAAAAGAACCAACGGCTGTCGCGCCACTAACCAACCACCCAACCACCCAACCACCTAACCAACCGACCCGCCAACCGACTATTTCCGCTAGACCAACATCTTCCGTCCTCCGTCCTCTGTCCTCCGTCACGCTTCGTGGCATCAAACACGACTATCAA
>CAZPIR010000459.1:439-3626 GCA_964586085.1 uncultured Anaerolineaceae bacterium
ACCCAACCGCTATCGCGCAACCGACTCGTCGCGTCACCCAATAACCCACTCGCCTACTCACCCAACTTCCACCCGCCGTCACGCTTCGCGGCATCAAACACGATTACCAACGCTGGAACAATTGCGGACCGACGACGCTCGGAATGTACTTGTCGTACTTTGGACGCAAGGACACTCAAGCCGAAATCGCCGCGTTCACCAAACCGAACGCCGATGATCGCAACGTGCGTCCCGACGAACTGTCCGCGTACGCAAATCGCGCCGGACTCAGGACGCTCATTCGCGTCAACGGCTCGCTCGACGAACTCAAATTATTTTTGGCGAACGGCTTGCCGGTCGTCGTCGAGACCGCGCTCGTCAAACAGCCGCAGGGCTGGATGGGACATTATCGCTTGGTGTTTGGCTACGACGCCAAACAATTCAGCACGCTCGATTCGTACGACGGACCGAATGTCAAACTCACGTACGCCGAGTTCGACGAGGTGTGGCGCGCGTTCAATCGTTTGTATTTCGTCGTTTACACCGATGAGCAAAGTGCAACCGTGCGCGCAATTGTCGGCGAGGCGATGGATGATCGCGCGATGTACACGCAAGCCGTCGCCGTTGCGCGCGAGGAAATCCAAGCCGATCCACAAGATGCGTTCGCGCAATTCAACCTGGGAACGAGTTTGCTCGGCTTGAAACAGTACGCGCAAGCCGCGTCCGCGTTCGACAAGGCGCGCAACCTGGGATTGCCCTGGCGCATGTTGTGGTACCAGTTCGAGCCGTACGAGGCGTACCTCGGCGCGAAACGGTACGATGAAGTCATCGCGCTCGCGAACGCGACGATTGCCGTGTTCGATGGCATCGAAGAGGCGCATTATTACAAAGGTCTCGCGCTCCGCGCACAAGGACGCGAAGCCGAGGCGCGCGCCGAGTTTGAAACGGCATTGCGTTACAACAAAAATTATCGAGAAGCACAGCAGGCGATGAACAAGTGACGAAGGACGAAAGACGAAAGACGGAGGACTGAACACTGTTTTACTGAATACTGAACACCGTCCCACTGAATACTGACCAACCACCCAACGACCCAACTACCCAACTACCCAACAAATGAAACACAAACTTGTCATCTCTTCCGTGATTGTCGCCGCCGGACTCGGATTGAGTAAAATCCTGGGTCTGCTCCGCGAAGTGTTGATCGCGCGCACGTTCGGCACAACCGGCGAACTGGACGCATTTTTCGCCGCGACCTCGTTCGCCGATTTGTTGTTCGCCGTGCTGGCGGGCGGCTCGCTCGCGTCCGTGTTCATCCCGGTGTTTAGCGGCTATCTCATCCGCGACGAATCCGCGCGCGAACAAGGTTGGCGTTTTGCGAGCGCGGTCGTCACCGATGTGTTTCTCGTCGTCGCCATTTTTTCCGCGCTCGGCATGGTGTTCGCTACGCCCATCGTCGAGCACATTCTCGCGCCGGGATTTGCGCCGGCGCAACGCGCGCTCACCGCCGATTTGCTCCGGCTCGTCCTGGTCTCGACGATTATTTTTGGCGTGAGCGGCACGCTCACCGGTATTTTGCACGCGCATCAACATTTTGTCTTGCCGGCGATTGCGCCCGCGCTGTACAACCTCGGCATCATCGCGGGCGCGGCGTGGCTCGCGCCACAGTTTGGCATTCGCGGACTCGCGTACGGCGTCGTCGCCGGGAGTGCGGCGCATCTGCTCGTGCAAATTCCCGCGCTGATGTTTTATCGCGCGCGGTACACGCCAACGCTCGGCGCGCGCGATGCGGGCGTGTCGCACTTGCTCGCTCTGCTCGGTCCGCGCTTGGTGACGATGTTCGTCGTGCGCGTGACCTGGTTGCTGATGACGAATTTTGCCTCGCGCTTGAGCGAGGGCAGTGTGAGCGCGTTGAGTTACGCGTACTCGTTGTGGCAATTTCCGGAATCGTTGATCGGCACGGCGATTGCGCTCGCCGTGTTTCCGCAACTCGCGCGCCACGTTGCGGCGAATGAAATGAATCGCTTGCGCGCAACGTATCGCCTCGCGCTCGCCGCGATCCTGGGTCTCGCCATGCCGGCGATGATTGTGCTTGTCGTGTTCGCGCGTCCCATCGTCGCGTTGTTGTTCGAGCGCGGCGCATTCAGCGGCGCGTCCACCGATTTAGTCGCGACCGTGTTGCAATTTTACGCGCTCGCGATTGTCGGCGAGTCTGCGCTCGAATTAACCGCGCGCGTGTTTTACGCGCAACACGATGCGCGGACGCCGATGTTCGTTGCGCTTATTGCGATGTTGATTCGCGCGGTGTTGATGTTATGGTGGAGCGGAACCTGGGGCGCGCCCGGTCTCGCGCTGGCGTACGCGGTGGGCGTGGTGATCGAGGGTGGCGCGTTGGGTTTGCTTGCGCAGAAAAAATTTTCGGGAGGACGAAATGTGGATTCGCACGATCGCGCACGCTGACGCGACCGGGAAATTGAAACATGAGTACGATGCGGCGATTCGCCGCGCGGGACGCATTTGGAATATCGTGCAGACGATGAGTCTGAATGCCGAGACATTGAGCGCTTCGATGCGAATGTACGGCGCGGTGATGCACGCGCCGAGCAACTTGTCGCGCGCGCAACGCGAAATGCTCGCCGTCGTCGTCTCGCAAACGAATCACTGTCGGTACTGAACGCTCTCGCACGCGTACGATCTCCGGGACGAGATCGCGAAAGAGCAGGATGCGGTGCGCGCGCACGCGTTCGTCGCGCAATTCGTGCGCGATTGGCGCGCGGCTCAACTCGATGCGCCGACGCGCGCGCTGATGACGCTCGCCGAAAAATCAACGCGCGTGTGCGATTCGATCACGCCCGCCGACCTTGATGTTCTGCGCGCGGTTGGTTTGAACGACGAGCAAATTCACGATGCGGTCCAAGTGATCGGTTATTTCAATTACATCAATCGAGTTGCAGATGCACTCGGCACGCCACCGGATGATTGGTTGCTTGAGTTTGAACAAGCATTGACGAGTCAATGAAAAAACCGGTGGCGTCAAAGATCCAATTGATGCGGTTCATTCGGGACAGAGTCTTTGCCACAGAATCGCGCCGATATTGATTGGCTAGGGCATATCCTTTTTCTGGATGAACTGATCAATCAATGCGTGCAAGTTTTTTAGATTGATTGGTTTGCTGATGTACTCACTTGCGCCTGCCGCGATGGAACG
>CAZPIR010000460.1:0-3611 GCA_964586085.1 uncultured Anaerolineaceae bacterium
GGGCGTGCTCAACGTCAGCGTCAACCTCGCCACCGAAGGTGCGACCGTCGAACTGATTCCGAGCGCGGGCACGATTGCCGATGTGAAACACGCAGTCGAAGATACCGGCTATGAAGTGCTCGACATCGGCGGCGACGCGCAAACCGGTTCCGCCGAGTTGGTTGATCGCGAAGCGCAACTGCGCGACCAAGAACGTCAACGCGAATGGGCGGACCTCATCTCTGGCATCATCTTCACTGCCCCGCTCTTTCTTCTCTCAATGACCCACGATATTGTGCACTCGTTGGAAATCCACAACTTTATGCCCTGGTTGTTCCGCTGGAATAATTTCAACTGGCTCTTGTTCGCGCTCGCCACGCCCGTGCAATTTTACGTCGGTCGCTCGTACCACCGCGGCGCGTGGAAATCGGCACGCGCCCTGGCG
Source organism: uncultured Anaerolineaceae bacterium (assembly GCA_964586085.1). Lineage (GTDB taxonomy): Bacteria > Chloroflexota > Anaerolineae > UBA4142 > UBA4142 > JACRBM01. The sequence goes on from CAZPIR010000460.1 coordinate 425, forward strand.
CCGAACATGGACTTGCTCATCTCGCTCGGCACGAACGCGGCGTACTGGTTCAGCGTGATCGTGTTGTTTGCGCCGCTGTTCGGTTTCAAAATCGAATCGCACGTGTACTTTGAAAGCGCGGCAGTCATCATCACCTTGATCAAGGTCGGCAAGTATCTCGAAGCGCGCGCCAAGGGACAAACGTCCGAAGCGATCAAGAACTTGATGAAACTCCAAGCCAAGACTGCGCGCGTCGAACGGAACGGGGTCGAAATCGAAATTCCGATTGACCAGGTTCGCGTGGGCGATGTCGTCAGCGTGCGCCCCGGCGAAAAAATTCCAGTGGATGGCGTGATTCTTTTCGGCAACTCGTCGGTGGACGAAGCAATGATTACCGGCGAAAGTTTGCCGGTCGAAAAAACAGTGGGTGATTCAGTTATCGGCGCGACGCTCAACAAGATGGGCGCGTTCAAATTTGAAGCGCGCAAGGTCGGACGCGAAACCGCGCTCGCGCAAATCATCAAACTCGTCGAGGATGCGCAAGGATCCAAAGCGCCGATTCAACGGCTCGCCGATCAAATCTCCGGCGTGTTCGTGCCGGTCGTCGTCGCCATCGCGCTCGCGACGTTCGGCGTGTGGATGATTTTCGGACCGCAACCCGCGTTCAACATGGCGTTCGTCAATTTCGTCGCCGTGCTCATCATCGCGTGCCCGTGCGCGCTCGGTCTCGCCACGCCCACCGCAATCATGGTCGGCACCGGCAAGGGCGCAGAGAACGGCGTGCTCATTCGCAGTGGCGGCGCGCTCGAAACCGCACACAAGGTCAGCGCCATCATCCTGGATAAAACCGGCACGTTGACCCAGGGTGCGCCGGCAATGACAGATACGGTGATCAGTGGTCAGTGGGCAGTGGTCAGTAAAGATGAATTCGTGCGTCTGGTCGCGAGCGCAGAAAAAAATAGCGAGCATCCACTGGGTCAAGCGATTGTTAAACACGCGCAAGAAGCCGGGATGAAATTGAGCGAGGCAAGCAAGTTTGGCGCGGTCGCCGGTCACGGCATTCGCGCGACCGTGGATGGGCACGAGTTGTTGGTTGGCAATGCCAAATTGATGAACGACTCGAACATTGCGCTCGATGGGTTGGCTGAATCCGCCGCCACGCTCGCCGATTCCGGCAAGACCGCGATGTTCGCGGCAATCGATGGGCAAGCCGCCGGGTTGATCGCCGTTGCCGATACGCTCAAACCGAATTCGCGCGCGGCAGTCGAAGCGTTGAAAAAACTGGGACTCAAGGTCTACATGCTCACCGGCGACAATCCGCGCACCGCGGCGGCAATTGCAAACCAGGTCGGCATCGAACATGTCTTTGCTCAAGTTCTGCCGCATCAAAAAGCAGACAAGGTCAAGGAATTGCAAGCGCAAGGCGAAACGGTCGCGATGGTCGGCGATGGCATCAACGATGCGCCCGCGCTCGCGCAGGCGAACATCGGCATTGCGATTGGCACCGGCACCGATGTGGCGATGCAAGCCGCCGAGATTACCCTCATGTCCGGGGACTTGCGCGGCGTCGTGACTGCGATTACACTGTCCAAGCAAACTATTCGCACGATCAAGGGCAATTTGTTCTGGGCATTCTTTTACAACATCCTGGGAATTCCGGTTGCCGCGGGGGTGCTCTATCCATTCTTTGGGCTGTTGTTGAATCCCATCATCGCCGCGGCGGCAATGGCGTTCTCGTCCGTGTTTGTCGTCACCAACTCGTTGCGTCTGCGCGGTTTCCGCGCGCCAAATATCTAACCGAGACCCTCCAGGTTTTCGCGCAAGCGACCAGGAAGGTCTGGAACTCTAGGAGTGTGAGCCATGCCTGCGTATGTGATTGTTCAAGTCGAGGTCCACGACCCGGTTGGGTACGAAGAGTACAAAAAACTCGCGCCTCCCTCTATCGCGCAGTACGGTGGCAAGTACATCGCGCGCGGCGGCAAGGTCGAAACATTTGAAAGCGATTGGTCACCCTCGCGCATCGTGATCCTGGAATTTGAAAACCTGGAACGCGCGCGCGCGTGGATTGATTCGCCCGAGTACGCGCCGGCACGCAAACTGCGTCATCGGTACGCGACGAGTCGCATGATTGTCGTCGAGGGCTTGCCCAAATGATTCGCGTCGAAGTATGTCAATACTGCGGCGCAACGCGCGCGATCATCGCGACCGTGCGCGAATTTGAAACAAGCTATCGCGATCAAGTGCGGCTTGAGATGAGCCAATGTCTCAACGAGTGCCACAACATGCCGGTCGTCAAAGTGAACAATGAACTCGTCGCCGACGCGAACCCGCCGTCGGTGCGGCGCGCGATTGAGCGCGCGCTCGTGCGGGACGCCGATAATGGGTGACACACTCGCGACGATGTACGATCCCATCATCGCGCCGTTCGACCCGCTCGGCGTGCGGCGTTGGCGCGAGTGGGTCGTGCGCGACGCGCGCGGGCGCGTACTCGAAATCGGCATCGGCACCGGCTTGAATTTGAAATACTATCGCGCGGCAAAAGCGCTGGCGGCGATTGACCCTGACCTGGCCTCATTGCAACGCGCGCGAGCACGCCGCAACGGACACCCACACGCGATCACGTTACACCAGGCATTTGCCGAAGCGTTGCCGTTTGCCGACGCGTCGTTCGACTCGGTTGTGGGCACGCTGACCTTTTGCTCGATTGGCGACCCAGGATTGGCGTTGCGTGAAATTCGGCGCGTGCTCAAACCGGGCGGCGCGTTTCGTCTCATCGAGCACGTGCGCGTCGAGAATCGTGTGATTGCCGGTTTGCAAGATGCCGTGACGCCGGCATGGAAACAAATCGCCGGCAACTGCCATCTGAATCGTGATACGCGCGCCGCCGTCGAGCGCGCCGGGTTTCAAATTCGCAACGTGCGCCAACACATCGGCGGATTGTTTATCGGAATTGATGCGGTTCGATAGGACAATTTTGAAAATTGTCCTACAAAAATCAAAAGGAGAATAAAATGCAACACAAAGACCCCGTTTGCGGAATGATGGTTGAGGAAAGCACCGCGAAATGGAAGTGGGATTATAAAGACACCACGTACTATTTCTGCGCCAAGGGATGCCAGGTCGCATTCCAAAAAGACCCCGAAAAATTTTTAAAGAATGGTCCGATGCTCCACATGCCGGATATGCCGCACAAGCACTAGGCGTGATC
>CAZPIR010000461.1:0-1265 GCA_964586085.1 uncultured Anaerolineaceae bacterium
TGCGAATCGAGGTCGGCGTTGGCGCGGCAGTTGCCGCGGGCGCTTTGGTCGGTTCGGGTGGCTTGGTTACTTCCGGCGCTTTAGTCGGAGCCGGCATCGCGGTTGGCGCGACGGTTGGTTGCGCGGCGGCTTTGGTTGGTTCCGGCACCTTGGTCGGTGGAACCGGCGTTGCGGTGGGAGCTGGCGCGCATGCGACCGTGAGCGTCAACACGAGTAAAGCCAAAAGCAAAACACGAACGAGGGTCGAGCGATTCATCTTCTTCCTCCTGAAATTATTTTTTATTTTCGTTTGGGCGTCTGTCATTCAATTTTCTCCGGATGCGACCTCCTGTTTGGGCACCAACAAAATTTGCAACAACACAAACACGCCGAGCGATGCCAGAATTAAAATCACCGCAACCGGTTGCGCGGCGAACAAGCCAAAACCGGCGAAACGTTCATAGACCAGCACCGGAATAATTTTTGGATAGTATGCGAGCATCACGACGGCGCCGAACTCGCTGATGCCGCGCCCCCACATCATCACCGCGCCGGCAATGATGCCACGCGCGGCGAGCGGCAAGGTCACGTAGAGAAAGGCTTGCCACAATGACGCGCCCATCGTTTGCGCGACGCCTTCGAGTTCCGGGTCAACCATCGCGAGTGCTTCACGCGCGGCATTCACAAGATAGGGCAGACTCACAAACAACATCCCCGCCACAATGCCCGGCACATCATCCGTAAAACGAATGCCCACACGACCCAGGTTTTGTCCGATGAGGCCTTGCCGACCCAGGACGGTCAACAACGCGAGCCCAGCGGCGGTGTGCGGAATGACAATCGGCAAATTGATGATGCCTTCGACCCAACGCTTGCCGGGAAAATCGTATCGCGCCAACAGATAAGCGAGCGGGACACCGGTGAGAAACGCGAGCAAGGTTGCTAATGCCGCCGCGTAAAACGTGAGCGCGAGCGAATCTATCACATCGCTGTCGGTCAACGCATCCCAGAGTGCGCTCGGGGGCGTTTGCACAAGCGTGTTGACCAAAGGCAAGAGGATGAACGCCAACAATAGCGCGCCGGCAACGATAAATGCGACGATAAAAAAACTGGGGCGCTTGACGCGACTCATTGTGCCGACACACACAGCGCGCGCAATGGTTGCGGCACGGCGGCGAGGCGATCCGCTTGCGCTGGCGTGATGAGCGGATGATCGTTCGCCTGCATAATCGCGCTCCCTTTCGGTCCCAGCATAAACGCGATAAAATCGGCGGCTTGTTTGGGAT
>CAZPIR010000461.1:1287-3597 GCA_964586085.1 uncultured Anaerolineaceae bacterium
CCGGCTTGACCGAAGCGAACCGGCGAAAATCCAAACGCACCATCGTTTGCGCGTACTGCTTGGCGAATTGCTCGGAACCCAGGTTGATGCCATCCGGCAATTTGACGAGCCCCAGCTTGTGTTGCTGAATCACGCTCTCGTACTCGAACGCATAATCCAGGTCGCCGGATTCGAGGAGCGCAATCAACTGAATGCTTGCCCCGCGCATGATGAGGTTCGACTCTTTTTTGGTTTCCAAAATTTCCGGAATGTGAATGACCGAACGTCCATTTTCCGGTTGTTGCGTGATCGGCGTTTTGAATTGCCCCATCACCACGTCTTCAAAAATCGTCGGCTTGCCGTACGCGGCTTTGGCGAGTTGCAACGCCATCAATCCACGATAACCAATCGCGTCAAAGCGCGGATCGGCGATGCCGGTTTTGACATCCGAACGCGCAATGATCTTGAACCAATTGTCTGCGTTGATGTCGTTCGCATATTTACTTTTCGGCGTATACGCCAAACCCAAACGATTCGTCGCAAACTTGATGTGCCAGTTCGCATACGGCTGGTTCGTTTCCGGCACCGGGGTTTGGTACATCAACATCGGAATCAGCGCGGCATCGGCGGAGAACACGGCGTCCATCTGCATGTGAACTTCGGAAACGAGACGAATCGCTTGAATGCTCCCGTGCGCCTCGATTTGAATGTCCACATCCGGGTGCTCTTGCTCGTACGCTTTTTCGAGCTGGTCGAACGGAATCATTAAACTGCCGGCAATGATGAGATTGAGTGGCGTCTTGGTCGCGGGTGCCGTTGTGCAACTCGCGCACATCAACAACAAGGCAATCAGCAAAATTATTCTTGTTCGCATGAGATTGAATCAAGCGCAGACCGCCAACGGGACACATCGTCAGCGGTCTGCGGTCAGGTTGATTTATTTCACTTCGATCTTGACGACATCTTTCGACCAGAAATTGCTTGCCATACCCGGCATCACGGCATCGAGTTTATCGGCGCGGAACGCGAGCAAACAATCGGCGCACTTGCGCACATCGGCGAGCGGGACTTCGGAAACGAATCCATCACTCGAAGTCATTACCAATTTAGCGGCGTTCGCTTTGAGATTCGCCAAATCGAGCAGAGCGTTCAAGCGCACGCCTTCATAATCTTGCAGACCTTGCTTGGGATGTTCGGCTTTGAGTTTGACAACTTGCATCGCTTTGAGCGATTCGGCTTTGAACGCTTGCGGATTGTCCACCAAACCGACGATCGAGAGCGCGGCATTGCTCGGCGCGGCGGCGGCTGGTGTCGGCGCACTCGTGGGCTTGGGCGCTTCAGTCGGTTTGGGCGTCGCGGTTGGCGCTTGTGCCATCGCCAGCATCAAATTGATTTTGGAAATCTTGCCGACCATCTCGTTCGATTTCAAATCCGAACCGACGAGACGAAGCGGCGCATCCTTGTCATCGAGTGGATTGTTGTTGACGAGGTACGCGACGATGATGTTGTTGTTGCGTTTGACGCGCGCGGCATCGAACACAACCTTGGTGCCATCCGCCGCGACAACATGCATCTCATAACCCTTGTCGGCGACCTTTTCGTTGTACGCATTGTCGCCGTGTTTGTTCTCGTCGTCCACGCGACCGGCGAGCCACCACAACGGCACGCCGCTCCACACTTGCGCCTTGTTGTCCGTCCAGGTTTTGCCGTGACACGCCGGCGCGGCGCACGATTGAAAAGTACCGCGATCAATCTCGTCCGTGATGACGCCGACCATCGGCAGTTTCCATTCCTGGGCGAGCGGCTTGAGTGCAATCTGATTGATCCACTTGACCGCCCAGTGTCCATCCACGACCTGGTTGTTTTTCGCGCTGATGACGACGAGTTTCAGCGGACCATCGCTATCATCCGGAAGCGGCTTGCCCTCTTTTTCGTACGCGATAATCACCGTGAGCGCATCCTTGGTTTTCAGCTCATCGCCGGTGCCGGGATCGTACGTGATAAAATCGCCCTGAGTGATTTGGTCGTACGAAATCGTCATCGCGTAACCATCTTTCGCGGTGAGCGTGATGCCGGTGTTCGGGCTGATGCCGCCGACGAGTTTGCACAACTCGACGACCGACACGCCCTTGTACTGTTCGGGAATGGAGATGCGCCCGGTGCTACTCTTGATACCTGCCCATCCTTGCGCGGCAGGCAATGCTTTCAGGTCGTTCAGCGAAAGTGATTTTGCGCCACTCGGTCCTTCCAACTTGAGAACGGGCGCGGCGGCAGTGGGCGCCACCGTTGGTTTCGGCACAGCGGTCGGTACCGGGACCTGGGTCGGGGGAA
>CAZPIR010000462.1:0-3595 GCA_964586085.1 uncultured Anaerolineaceae bacterium
ACGATGCTCAGGTCGTCGCGTTGTTGCGTCGCGCTATCACGGACAAGGAACGCGGGTACGGCAAACAGCCAATCGAAATCAGCGACGACGCGCTCGCGCATCTCGTGGACATTTCCGGCGGCGATGCGCGTTCGGCACTCAACGCGCTTGAACTCGCGGTCGAGTCCACGCCGCCCGGCGAAGATGGCATCGTGCATCTCGATCTCACCGTCGCCGAAGAAGCGATTCAACGGCGTGCGATTCGGTACGATCGCGCGGGCGATGAACACTATGACATTATCAGTGCATTCATCAAATCGGTGCGCGGTTCTGATCCCGATGCCGCGCTTTACTGGCTCGCACGAATGATCTATGCCGGTGAAGATCCAAAATTTATCATGCGCCGATTGTTGATCCTCGCCTCCGAAGACATTGGTCTGGCTGACCCGGCGGGCATCATCGTCGCATCGTCATGCGCGCGCGCGCTCGAATGGTGCGGCTTGCCCGAAGCGCAATTCCATCTCGCCGAGGCAACCTTGTATTTGGCGACCGCGCCGAAAAGTAATTCGTGCGCGGCATATTTCAAAGCACTCGCCGAGGTGGAAGCCGAAGGCAAAATCGAAGTACCGAACCACCTCAAGGATTCGGCACGCGATGGCAAGGCACTAGGACATGGCAAGGGTTACAAATATCCGCACGAATTTCCCGGTCATCACACCGAGCAACAGTACTTGCCCGACCGCTTGCGCGGCAGACGTTTCTACGAGCCGAGCGACCAGGGACGCGAAAAAGATATTGCCGCGCGGTTGGCAAAATGGCGCGGCGAGAAAAAAGAATAGACTATTTCAAATGTCATTTCTCGCTTCGCTCGAAATGACAAGAACACTTGACGACGGAGACCGCACTGATGGCTTTTCAGTTTCAGCGTTTAGAAATTCCCGACCTCGTTTTGATTCAGGCGATCAATCGCGGCGACGCGCGCGGATTTTTTCGCGAGACGTTCAAGCAATCCGAGTTCGCCGCGTTCGACTTGCCCAGTTCTTTTGTCCAGGTCAATCACTCGCGTTCGACCCAGGGTGTGGTGCGCGGTTTGCATTATCAAAAACATCCGCGCGCGCAAGGCAAGCTCGTGCTCGCGATGCGCGGCGAAATTTTCGATGTCGCCGTGGACATTCGTCGCGGTTCGCCGACGTTCGGCAAATGGGTCGGGATGGTCTTGAGCGATACGAATAGCCGAATGCTCTACGTTCCACCGGGATTCGCGCACGGGTTTACCGTGTTGAGCGCCGACGCCGACGTGATGTACCAAACAACCGACGAGTACGCCGCCGATTGCGAACGCGGCATTGTGTGGAACGACCCGGCACTGGCAATTGATTGGCACGTCGCAAATCCCATTCTCTCACCGCGCGATGCGGAACTGCCGTTGTTGCGGGATGCGGATAATAATTTTGAGTATGTAATTCGTAATTCGTAATTCGTAATTCGTAATTCGTGTTGCGTATTGCGTATTGCGTATTGCGTAAATCTGAAATCTAAAATCGAGAAACACTTGCTTGAAGACATTCGCGACACGTACCCGTTTCCCATTGAAGAAGCGATTGTGACGGAATTGATTGCGAACGCACTCGATTCCGGCGCGTCCGAAATTCACTTTCGCGTCAACGCGCGCGAGAAAACGATGACGACGATTGACAACGGGCATGGGATGACGCCGCCGCAGTTGGAAAAATATCATGACATTGCGGCGACGACGAAAACACGCGGCAAGGGCATTGGCTTTGCCGGCGTCGGCGCGAAACTCGCCCTGCTCATCGCGCACGAGGTCATCACCGAAACGAAACCGGGTCGCTCGTACAACGCGACGCGTTGGCGTCTCGAAAATTCGCAACGCGCACCCTGGGAATTGATCGAGCCGCCCGGCATCCTCGACAAGGCGCAACGCGGCACGGCGGTTTCGCTCGTGTTCAGCGGCGCGTCCACGCTCCTCGAACCCAATTACGTCGAACTGATTTTGCAAACGCATTTTCAACCGCTCCTCGACGAGGCGTTCCGCGAAATGTTCAAATCGCTGTACCACGCGGACATTCGCTTCTTTATCAACAAACGCCCGGTCAAATCGCTCGAACACACCGAATTAAAAGATCGCAAAACTATCATCGTGCGCGCGCCGCAAAGCACGAACGCCAAAGGCAAACCGGTCGGCGTCGGTTTCATCGCGCAGAGCGAAGACGATTTGCCAGAACCACTACGCGGCATCGGCATTTCGGCGTACGGCAAGGTCATCAAGATGGGCTGGGATTGGACGGGACTGACGCCGAAACATCCGACGCGCTTGGGCGGCTTGGTCGAAGTGCCCGCGCTCGTCGAAATCCTCACGACGAACAAAGCCGATTTCCTCAAAGACAGCAACGCGCTGAAAAAATATTATCGTTATCGCAAAGCGATTCAGACCGCGCTCGAACCGGTTCTGCGCGAGATGGGCGAGAGCGCACCGACACGCGAGCGATCCGCGCGCGATGTGCGCCCGCTCGAACGTGAAGTCGAGCGTGTGCTGGGTAATTTGGTCGGCGATTACCCGGAGATAGCGCCGCTCGTGGGACGCCGCCGCACAAATCAACCGGGGATCAATCTTGCGCCGGACAAGGATGGGAACACGCTCGGCACGTTGACCGAAACGCTCGCCGAAATCGCGCAACAACAACAGAGCGATGCCAGTGCGCGCGATGAAACGCCGACCGCGCCGCAACGCACGCAAGTCGAAGCGGTACTCGAACCGAGCGAAGCCGGCGGCGAACCCGCGCACGAGCAAGAAGGCAAGCGCATCGGTCCGGGTTTGATGATTGGGTTTGAAGACACGAGTGAACGCTCCGAACTCGGTTGGCTTTTAGAGAATACGGTCTGGGTCAATCGCGGACATCCGGCATATCAAAAAGCCGTCGCGGGTGGACACGAGCAATATCACGTCGTGCTCACCATCGCGTGGGTTTTGCTCGGGCATCTCAACGATCAACACTCGGCGCAACGCTTTATCGGCGAATTTTTGTTTGGCTGGGGCGCACGCCGATAAAATTCTTTTGGACGCGGATACACGCGGATACACGTAGATAAAAATTTTATCCGGGTTTGTCCGCGTTAATCCGCGTCCCAGTCTTGGCTCGGTTTCAATGTGAGCAAATTCGGTTTATCAACGACACAATGAACAAATTATACCCAATTCAACTCCATCGGCGCGACGAAAAAATGATCGCGACGACATCGCTCGAAAAATTGGCAGAAGACCCGGATCGTGTGAACGCGCAACTGCGCGAATTCGCCGAGGCGTACACGCGCGCGATCAACGCGGCACGCCTCGCCCGCGCGCAAATTCGCAATGAACGCGCGCACGCGTACTGGCGCATCGGGCAAGCGATTCACGAATTCGAGAAAATGTTACGCGAGGCTGGCTTTTATCTACCCGCACAAACCGCAACATTCGCACGCGACCTGGGAATGCACGAGGCGTCGGTACGCAAAATGGTCGCGTTCCATCACAACAACCCGGATGCGAACACGCTCGATGCAGGCAAAAATCAGAGCGCGTATCGCCCGCGTAAACCGAAAGAGGCAAAATGAG
>CAZPIR010000463.1:0-3591 GCA_964586085.1 uncultured Anaerolineaceae bacterium
TGTGCGGAAAATTGAGCACGAGCAAACGCGTGCGCGCGGTGAACAAACTGTTCAGACGGTCGAGGTCGAGATGCCAACCATGCGCGTTCAACTCGAACGACCACGGTGACACAGCGCACCCCATCGCGCGCGCGATTTCAGACAGCGATTGGTACGCCGGTGAAATCGCAATGACGTGATCGCCCGGTTTGAGCAAGGTGTGCATCGCGATAAAGATGGCTTCTTCCGGCACGGCGACCATCACATTGTCGGGCACAATTGTTTCGTACATCCGCGCAATCTCGGCGCGCAACGCGGGATGCCCCGGCGATTCGGTGTATCCCAGTCCCAGGTTGTGCCAGAGGGCGAGCGTTGCCGGGTCTGCCAGTTCCAACAGTTCGCGCAATGTGAGACTCTCGCATTCGGATGGGCTGAGTAGATATTTGACCTTGAATTCGTGCTCGGCAAAGTAGCGTTCGAGTTTGAATGGGGCGATTTGCATTGAACATCTCCGTTTGAATCTTGTTGTGCGATTATAAAGCGGAGCGCGGAACTCTGTCAAAACGCATTTTTTTTGACATCGCCAACTTGGCGCGTTATAATCATCCCAGGATCAGCAACATTGTGCTTTGGTTTTATCTGTGTGACCACGCAAAGGAAAAACATGAACACCAGAACCTTGCTTTGTTCGACGAGCGCGCTGATGTTGGTTTTAGTCGTGACCGCGTGCGCGAACGCCACGCCCACCGTTCCGCCGCCGACGTACACACCTTTGCCCACGTACACGCCACTCCCCACGTACACCCCTTATCCGACTTTTACGCCACTGCCCTCGTTCACTGCCACCGCAACATCGCTTCCCACCTCCACGCCAACTGCCACGCCGCGCTCGTCATCCACGCCGACAGCAAGCCCCACCAAAGCGTACGCGTCTGCGTTTGGCATTGATTACACCAAGCCGGAAATATTTGTTTCCCCCGGCAAGCAATCGCAATTGAGCAATCCCGCGATCATCAATGCCTTGCGCGATAAACCTAAAAGCATCGCGCACCTCGGCGAAATTTATTTTTGGATCAAACGCGAATTTACGACCTGGTCGGCGGGCGGTGCGACAATTGGTGCGACGACAACCGATCAACTTTTTCAAACCCGCCGATTGGGAGGTTGCCACGATTGGGGTTTGGTCTACGCTTCCATCGCGCGTGAGCTGGGTTACCCGGTCGTAATGCTTGACACGGCAGGCATCGCGTGGGCAAAAGGATTTCTTGCCGGGAACAAATCACCGTACCTGGGTCACGTGTTTGTCGAAGTGTTTCTCAACGGCAAGTGGGTGCTTGTGGATTCGACGAACAATTGGTTCGTCGAGACGGGGTACGATCCGGCAGACCCAATCATCCCGCTCAAGATGGGCAACGAGACCGAGGGTTTGTTTGTGATGCGTAAAGGTCTCGACACGTGGGGCTATGGCATTCGGAACAACGCCGAGTTGACGCGCTTGATGGAAGAGTCGGCGCGCCAACTCAAGATGGACGCGATCAAATTTCCACCTTACACCTGGCAACGGTTCAAGTAAACCGACAACAAAAAGCGAGGCGAGTCATCAAGACTCGCCTCGCTTTTTGCGAAAGATCACGACGAAAATTCTTTTTCATAGCGCTCGCGCAATTTGCGCCCGCCATATTCGCCGCGCTGACAAAACGGACAGCCGCACGGTTTGTTGCCGTGTGCGTCAGGGTTTGCGCGAATAGGTGCCGATATAAAATGGCTTGCCCGATTCAAGCGTGATGGTTCTGGATTCGATCTCATGCAAGCCAACTTGGTTGGCAATGGATTTGAATTGCGCCGGTTCAACCAATTTCATAAAGGGCGCCAGAGTTTCCAGACTTTTATAACGACTGGGCGATACCTTGGCTATAGCGCTGGCGGGCAGTTGAAGCACCGTAACCAGCACACCATCCGCGCGCAACCACTGGGCGATTTTGGTCAGCACTGTTTGCGGGTCAACATACTCGAATACGAGACCGGCATGAATGAGCGTGTAGGCGGACTGTTCAAGCGAGCATGTTTCGAGATTCGCTTGGACAATTTCCAATCCTGAAAGGGTGTGTGCGAAACGTTGGCGCAAAATGGCGAGATAATCAGGATTCAAATCGAGCGCGGTGACACGGTGGGTCATCGCGGGATTGATAAATTCAAGTCCGTTGCCCGTTGTGCATCCCAACAATGCGATGCTCGTGCTGTCATGTTGCGCCAAGGCTTGCTGAAATGTGCGCGCCAAAAATTGTTGTTGGGCAATGTTGGGGCTACTCATGTGCCCTTCATAGTCGGAGGCGGGAATATGTAACCAGGGATTATCCATCAATGACTCTCAATTGATTTTATCGGTGTAATGGATGAGGCGACTAGGGTTTCTTGGTCGGTGTCGGTGTGGGTACGATGCGACTGGTGGCGCACTTGAATTCACCGTTTTGAAATTTGTAATCCGATTCAATCGTTGGGAGCGGCGAGGCATTGGGATTTTTCGTAATGTTGCACGATGCGGCGTACGCATACAGCGTCACTGTCAAACCATCCGCGCTGAGTTTGGGGAGCGGGTCGCCGTACAGTTGCGTGAATTTCAACTTGGTCTCTTTTTTCCACTCGCCGTTAGTTGCCCGCACAAGCCACATTTCAAAATCCTGTGCGTTGCCCCACTGTGTTTGCGTGACGAGCACGTTCCAATGATCCTCGACCCAGATTGCTTTTAGCACGTTTGCCACCTGCCCAATTTGCCACATGCCGCCGCGCCGACTCAACACATATGCGGTGTCGCGTGGCGAGTTGGGCGACGAACCGCCGCCGAGTCGTTGCACGCAATTCGCATTGACTAGGATCACGAACGAGGTATTGTTAGTTTCAACCACATCGAGTACCAAGCCGCTCGCCTTGCCGAAAATGCCGGTCACGGCTGATAGTGAGAGCGATTGTGCGCGCGGGTCGCTCACGAGTTTGCCAAGCGTTGCGGCGAGACCTTGATTATAGTTGGTCCACTCGGGACTGTTTTGTTTTCCGACCTGGCATTCGGGACGTGGGAATGCGCTCAGGTCGCTTGTCGCTTGTTGCGCGAGCAAGGTTTCGATGGCGATGGTGGGCATCGCGGTTGCGGATGGTTTGGGCGATGGCATAATGCTGGGAATTGGAATGGCGGTTGGTGTTGACGACGACGAAAAGGGTAGGGATGTGCAAGCAGAAGTGAACAACACGACGATGAAAACGACTAGGAATTTTTTGGGCATAGGTTACTCTGGCGTGTAATCGAGTTTCACGTATGCGACATATCCCGTAAATAAAACTGGGCGCGCATCGTTGCCAAACATTGGCTCGATGGTGGCACGACACCAATCGCGAATCGCGTCTTCCGCTTCGCCGCGAGTAATCGCGCGTTCAACATTCGTTTCGCTGAGCACGTAACGCAAATACGCGCTCGCTGTGATGGGCAGTGCGATCTCGAATGGTTCGTATGCTTCTAGGCGTAAACCGAATCGCGCGTAATCGAGTTTGCGAACATCGAGTGCGTAACCGTGTTGAAACGGATACCGATTCGCAAACTCGGTGAACCAGCAGTCGAGCGTA
>CAZPIR010000464.1:0-3122 GCA_964586085.1 uncultured Anaerolineaceae bacterium
TGCGGCGACTTGCCCGCCGATTATCTCGAGTACATCACTACCCTGCTGAACGTGCCCTTGTTTTACGTGATGGGCAATCATGGCGGCGCCGGCGGCGAGCGCACCTTTCCCGAAGGCGGCGAAAACCTGGATGGGCGCGTGGTCGAATACAAAGGATTACTGCTCGCGGGCTTGGAAGGTTCGATGCGTTACAATTCGCGCCCGCAATTTCAGTACACCGAAAACAACATGCGCGCCAAGGTCGCCTCACTCACCCCCGCGCTCGTGCTCAATCGCGCGCGCCATGGTCGTTATCTCGATGTGCTCGTCACACACGCGCCGCCGTTCGGCATTCACGACGCGGATGATGTGCCGCATCGCGGTTTCAAATCGTTCGTGTGGTTTATGGACCTCTATCAACCGCGCTATTTGTTACACGGGCATCAACACGTCTATGACAGTCGCGAGGAAACGATCACGCCACGCGGCACGACGACCATCGTCAATACGTATGGTTATCGCCTGCTCGAAATCGAGCCGATCAAATCACGTCCAAACAAATGAGTCAACTATATTCTTCGCAAACCGAATCCGATTTTAGTCGCGCGCGCTGGAAAGCGTTTTGGAACGAATTGTTCGCGATGGTCACGCGCCGCCCGAATGAAATGCTTTCGTTCGAACAGGTCAAGCGTTCGCTGAAAACGTTCGGCGAAAATTATCGCGGCATTCAAACCGTGTCCGTCGAAAAAATTATCGGGAGCGCCACGTTGCGTTATCACGATTTCGACCGCGCGTTCTTGCCGACCGGCAACACAACCAAATCGCGTTGGCAGCGCGTGGACGAAGCATTTTACGAAGACGTGGACTTGCCGCCAGTGCAGTTGTACCAGGTCGGCGAGGTGTACTTTGTGCGCGACGGACATCATCGCATCAGCGTCGCGCGCGAACGCGGACAGGAATTTATCGAAGCCGAAGTGATCGAGATGAAAACGCGCGTGCCACTCACGCCCGAACTCACCGCACTCGACCTGGACATTGTCGGCGAGTATGCAAAATTTATCGAGCAGACCCAGATCGATAAATTACGCCCCGACCAAAAAATTGTTTTCTCAGAACCGGGTGGTTATGCGCGCCTCGTCGAACATATTGCGGTGCATCGCTATTTTCTCGGCGAAGACCAGCAAACGAAAATCGCGTGGAAGGACGCGGTAGCCAGTTGGTATGACAATTTGTATTTGCCCGCCGTGCAAATCATTCGCGAACATCATATCCTTTACGATTTTCCGAATCGCACCGAAGCCGATTTGTACTTGTGGGTGATGGATCATCATTATTTTCTGAACGCGCAAGGCGAAGAGGTTGACCTGGAACAAGCGGCGGTGGACCTGCGCGAAAATTATAGTGAGCGCATAGACAAGAAATTGTTACGCACGATGCGCCAAGCCGTCCTGGATTTTCTCGACGGCAATAGTCTAGAACCGATTGAAGGCACGATGACGAGTGAACCGCATCATGAGGAGGCAGAATCGAAAAATGAACCAACCACGTGAAAGCATCATCGCCGTGTTCGGCAGTTCGCGTTCGCCTGTGGACAGCGCGGATTACCTCGAAGCGTACACCGTCGGCAAATTGCTCGCGCACGCCGGGTTCACCGTGATGAACGGCGGCTATGCCGGGACGATGGAAGCCTCGGCGCGCGGCGCAAAAGAAAACGGCGGACGCACACTTGGCGTCATCTCCGGCGAATTCCTGTGGCTCAAACCGAATGCGTACCTCGATGAAATTGTTCAGCGCGATGATTTATTTTCGCGCATCCGCGAAATGCACAAGCGCGCCGATGGCTTTATCGTCGTGAACGGAAGCATGGGCACGCTCGCCGAACTTGCACTCGTTTGGAATTTGGCTAAGATAGACAACAAACTCGGCAAGCCGATTTTGTTGCTGGGATCACGTTGGGGCAAGGTTGTTGAGAGTTGGTGCGAGCATCTCGCTGTGACAGAACAGGAAGCCAAATTGTTGAAAGTAGTTTTGGAACCGGCACACGCCGTGGAAGAAATGACCCGAATATTGAATAACGGACACGCTCCTGCGCCGCGTGCCCCCTCTACCGCCACGTAAAAAACGAACGGGAGAGGGGGAGCACAGTCGAATAGCGTTTCCCTTGCCGCGCGGCGCATCTCCCGAACGATTTGTTTTTCAAAATCGCACATTCATTCGAGTTGCCTGTCGCGTTGCGGCAGGCAAAAATTTTTGTCGGGGCGTAGCACGCTACGCCCTTACCCAGGATGATTTCAAAATGCGAATGTCCAAACAATTCAGCCAAACTTTACGCGACGTGCCATCCGAAGCCGAGGTCGCGAGTCATCAATTGCTTTTGCGCGCCGGCTATATTCGACAACTCGGCGCCGGAATTTTTAGCGTGTTGCCATTTGCGCGTCGCTCGCTGAACAAAATCGAAAACATCATGCGCGATGAAATGAACGCAATTGACGGACAAGAATTGACGATGCCGGTCATTCATCCCGCCGATGTGTGGAAAGAAACCGGGCGTTGGTACGCGATTGGCGATGAGATGGGACGCTTTGTTGATCGCGTCGGGCGCGACATGGCGCTTGCGATGACGCACGAAGAAGTCGTCGCCGACCTCGCGCGCAAAGAGATTCGCTCGTACAAACAATTGCCGCAACTGATTTATCACATTCAGACCAAATGGCGCGACGATCCGCGCCCACGTGCCGGACTGATTCGCGTGCGCGAGTTTACGATGCTCGACTCGTACTCGCTCGATGCGGACGAAGCCGGGTTGGATGCGCAATATCGCGCGCACTATCAAGCATATTTCAATATTTTCAATCGTTGCGCGCTCAGCACCGTCGCGGTCAAAGCCGATGTCGGAATGATGGGCGGCTCGCTCTCGCACGAGTACATGTATCTCACGCCGATTGGCGAGGACACTTTGATTTTGTGCGACGCGTGCCAGTACACGGCGAATCGTCAGGTCGCGCGTTTCCGCAAACCACAAGCCGCGCCGGAAGAATTGTTGCCGCTCGAAAAAATCGCCACGCCGATCACTACTCTCCTCGCCGAACCGCTCGGGCGGCACCTGGTCGTCGGCGACGATGAGGAAGGGAGGCTCCAGGGTG
>CAZPIR010000464.1:3132-3587 GCA_964586085.1 uncultured Anaerolineaceae bacterium
CAGTTGCTCGGCGTGCCAAAATCGAAAACAGCGAAAGCAGTTTTTATGATGGCGACAATTACCGAGCAAGATCACGATGTCGAAAAATTCGTGTTCGCCGTTGTGCGCGGCGACATGGACGTGAACGAGACGAAACTCGCGAACGCGGTCAAAGCAAAAGATTTGCGACCGGCACGCGAAGAAGAAATCCGCGCCACCGGCGCGACGCCGGGTTACGCCTCGCCGATTGGTTTGCACGATGTCATCGTGATTGTGGACGACGCAATTCCTGGGTCGCCCAATCTCGTTGCAGGCGCGAACGACGCGGGCTATCATTTGCTCAACACAAATTTTCCGCGCGATTATTCCGCAACCATCGTCACCGACATTGCCATCGCGAACGAAGGCGACGCGTGCCCAAATTGCGGCAATGCGTTGCGTGCCTCGCGCGGCGTCGAGGTCGGCAACATTTTCAA
>CAZPIR010000465.1:0-2286 GCA_964586085.1 uncultured Anaerolineaceae bacterium
AGTGATAGGGGCCGCTTGCGCGGTGGCTGTAGGAGATGATGGCGCTGATGGCGCCGGGCCCGGCCAGCAACGGAACGCCCAACGGCACCACCGAGATGTCTTCGTGGTGCTCGCTGCGCTGGACCGTTTCGCGGGCCTCCTCGCGCGTCTGCTTGCCGGTCATCGCGCCCAGCTTGAGCATGTCGAGCGCGAGGATCATGAACAGGATGCCGCCGCCGATCTGGAACGCGGGGATGCCGATGCCGAAGAACGCGAGCACGGCGCGTCCGAAGAGGGCGGACAGCAGAAGCACAAGCGCGGCCACCACGGCGGCCCGCCGCACGATGCGCGCACGTTGCTGGGCTGATTCGGCGGCGGTGAGGCTTATGAAAATGGGCGACGCCCCCAGCGGATCGACCATGATCAGCAGGGCGACGACAATCTGCAGGTAGTCGCTGAAGGGCAGGAACGGTGGCATCATGGAGCCGTGTCGGGAACCAGGGCATGGGAGCGAATCTGGATTCGGTCGCATGTGACAGAGCCGCGTTCGAGGTTGCGCCCGAAGCGCAAACCCAGATCACGCAGACGGCGTTTACGATTCATCATTGGCAAGGCACGTGGTGGCGCGAAGCCATCACGCAACAAACGCAACAAGCCAAACTCGCGCTGTTGGCTCGCGGTGAAACAATCGGCACAACGGTCATGTCCGTTGACCGTTATCGCGCGTTGCTTGCCACGCATCCTCAGCCGCCCAAAATTTCTTGCTTGATGGTGACCAAGAATCGCGTGGCGTGGGCGCAACGCGCCGTTCATTGTTTTCAGCAACAAACGTACACGAATCGTGAATTGGTGATCGTGGACGATAGCGCCGACGACACATTGGAACACTGGGTGCGCGAACTCGGCGATGCGCGCATCGTGTACGTGCATCTGCCGGCGGAAAATAAAACGCTGGGGGAATTACGCAATCACGCGGTGAGCCGCGCCACCGGCGAGTATATCGCGCAGTGGGACGACGACGACCTATCCGATCCCTGGCGGCTCGAAATCCAAATGGCGGTCATCTATGCGCTCCAAACCGAGGCGTGCTGTTTAGAGCGTCAGCAAATTTTGTGGTTGAACAATCGTCGGCTTGCCGCGTCCACACGCCGCATCTGGGAAGGTTCGTTCCTGTGTGCCAAAGCCGTGCTCCCGGCGTACCCGACACAACGGCAGGGCGAAGACACACCGGTCGTCGAACAAATCGTGGCGCATCATCGCGTCGCCCTACTCGATATGCCGCAACTCTACACCTATGTGTTTCACGGCGACAACACGTTTGCGGCGGAGCATTGGGAAAAACATTGGGTGCTCGCAACCGAATCATTTCAAGGTCCGTTGTTCGACGCCATGTTCCAGGCATTGCAAACACGCCTGCAAATCAAATTGTAATTTCAGCTCACCGCAATTCGCACATCAATCGCCATCACGCCCTCGGCGCGAGCGACGAGCGGATTGACATCCAGCTCGACAATCTCCGGAAATTCGCCGGCGAGTTGTGCCACGCGCAACAACACGTCGGCGATTGATTTTTGGTCAACCGGTTTTTCGCCGCGCACGCCACGCAAGAGCGCCGCGCCGCGAATCTCGTCCATCATCTCATCCGCGTCGCGCGTGGTGATGGGCGCAACCCGAAACGTCACATCCTTTAACGCTTCGACGTAAACGCCGCCAAATCATCACGGGTTGGATAACGAATACGAATTGACCCTGCCGATCTTACTCGCTCTGCGCGCGAAAAGCAATCTCACCACACCCAAACCTGCTCACACTTGCCAATGACAATGCTTGAATTTTTTACCGCTCCCGCACGGGCACAGATCATTGCGACCGGTCTGGGTAAACTTTTTTTGCAGTTCGGCTTGTTCGCGCGCGAGCATGAACATAATGTCCGCTGGCGGACGTTGTTGCTGAATCAACGACGCCATTGTTTTCATCGGCTGGTCAATGTGCGTGAAAAATGTTTTGAATCCCTCGCACAAATAATTCAACCCAGGTTCGCCGTCGAGCGTGGTGAGAAGGCGATCTTTGGGACAACCGCCGTTGCAAATAAAACGCACGGCACATTCGCGACAATAACGCGGCAAGGTGTCACGCTTGTCCAAGCCAAATCTGCGCTGTGCCTCCGAGCCAACCAACGCGATGAGTTTATCGTGCGCGAGGTTTCCCAGTTTGTAACGCGGCTCGACAAAGTGATCGCACGCAAACAGGTCGCCGTTGTGTTCGAGCGCGAGCAGGCGCAGTACTCTGCCATCGCCGCAGTCGGCG
>CAZPIR010000465.1:2296-3581 GCA_964586085.1 uncultured Anaerolineaceae bacterium
GGCTGACCCAGCCACATGCCAAGCGCAACATCAAAAATTTGCACGAACACGCGTCCCACATCGCGGCGCACCCACTCGTCAAAAATCGCGCCGAGGAAATCGCCGTACTGTTTGCCGGTGACCGAACGCGGCGTGACCGCATTGCCTTCTTGAAAACCGGTTTCATTTGCGCGTTCGACAATCGGAATAAATTGAATGAATTGCGTGCCTACTTCATCGCGGAAGAAACGATACACGTCGAGCGGATGCGGCGCGTTCGCGGCATGCACTGTCGCGAGGATATTGAACTCGACGTGATACTTTTTGAGTAGCCCGATGCCGCGCATCACCCGATCGAAAGTGGGCGCGCCGCCCTTGTCCACGCGGTACGCGTCGTGCAATTCACGCGAACCATCGAGACTAACACCGAGTAAAAAATTCTCCGCGTGAAAAAATTCGCACCACGCGTCGTCGAGCATCGTCGCATTCGTTTGTAACGCGTTGTGAATCATCGTCCCCGGCTTGGCAAATTGCTTTTGCAATTCAACCGCGCGCCGGAAAAAATCCAAGCCCATCAAGGTCGGCTCGCCGCCCTGCCACGCAAATGTCACTTCGGGTATCTGCGATTGCGCTTCGATATACTGCCGCGTGTAATCGGCGAGCAACGCATCGTTCATTCGAAACGGACTGTCAGGATACAGCCGCTCTTTCGCAAGAAAATAACAATAGGCACAATCTAAATTGCAGATTGCGCCGCGTGGCTTGGTCATCACGTTAAAAGCGAGTGGAGCAGGTGTCGGCATAGTTTAATGACGCGTTGCACCACGCGAGACGGAACCGGCAAAACGCCAACCACGTTGATTGTTCAGTCCACGATCAGGACCTGGGATGTACACTTTTTCCGGCAAGCCAACGAGCGCGCCATCCTTGATCCAGTTCAGGTCGTCGCCGTACAGGTGCGCGATCAGTTGGCGCGTCAATTCCTCGCGCGCAGCGGCACACGCCGGCTCGTTCGCCAAATCGTACATTTCGTCCGGGTCGTTTTGCAAATCGAACAACTGCACGCGATTGCCCGCCGCATAGTACAGCAATTTGTAACGCGCATCGCGAATCATCCGCTTGGCAAGATGACCGTGCCCCATTTCGCCGTACAGTGTTGCGCGGCGCGCATCGGTCGCGAGCGAAATGCCTTCGACGGTGGAGGGAATCGGTATGCCGGAGAGGTCGAGCAAGGTCGGCATCACGTCGCAAATTTCGACGAGGCGCTCATCGGTTTGATGATGACCGAGCCGCGCGTAATCGGCCG
>CAZPIR010000466.1:0-3562 GCA_964586085.1 uncultured Anaerolineaceae bacterium
CGCGATTGTGTGGGCGATGTACATCGCGGCGGCGGAAAAGCGTGGCATCCCGCGAGCAAAACTCGGCGGCACACTTCAGAACGACATTCTCAAAGAGTACATCGCGCAAAAAGAATTTATTTTTCCACCACATCCTTCGATGCGCCTCGTCGTGGACACGCTGGAATTTGGCGCGCGCGAAATGCCGTTGTGGAATACGATTTCGATTTCCGGTTATCACATTCGCGAAGCAGGGTCAACCGCCGCGCAAGAACTCGCGTTCACGCTAGCCGATGGAATGGAGTACGTGCGCTGGGGCATCGCGCGCGGAATGAACATTGACGAGTTCGCGCCGCGCCTTTCGTTTTTCTTCAACGCGCATAATGATTTTTTTGAGGAGATTGCAAAATATCGCGCGGCACGTCGAATTTGGGCGCGGTGGATGCGTGATGTGATGGGCGCGCAGAATCCGCGCAGTTGGTTGATGCGCTTTCACACGCAGACCGCCGGCGTTTCACTCACCGCGCAACAGCCGATGAACAACGTCGTGCGTGTCGCGTTGCAAGCACTCGCCGCTGTCCTGGGTGGCACGCAATCGTTGCACACGAATTCACTCGACGAGGCGTGGGCGTTGCCAAGCGAAAGCGCGGTGATGATTGCGCTTCGCACGCAACAAATCATCGCAAACGAATCGGGTGTGACGAACACAGTTGACCCGCTCGGTGGTTCGTATTTTGTCGAATCGTTGACGAATCGAATGGAAGAACAAGCGAATGCATACTTGGCACGCATCGAAAAATTTGGCGGCGTGTTGCCCGCCATCGAACACGGATTTTTCCAACGCGAGATTGCGGAGAGCGCGGCGCGTTATCAAACGGAAATCGAAAAGCGCGAGCGCACGATTGTCGGCGTGAATGATTTTGTCGTGCAAGAAAATTTGCGCGTGCCACTCTTGCGTGTGGATGAAGCGAGCGCACGTCATCACCTCGAACGTTTGAATCGCGTGCGGCGCGAACGCGATGGCGCGAAAGTGCAATCAACACTCGATGCGATTCGTGACGCCGCAAAAAAATCGAATGTGAACTTGATGCCCTTGTTCATTGATGCGGTCAACGCGTACGCAACGCTCGGTGAAATGATGGACGTACTCAGGCAAGTTTGGGGCGAATACAAGGAACCAGCCATTGTATAAATCCGTTTGACATCTCCCCAGCGTCGTCTTATAATCCGCCCAACCCAAAATTCTCAGAGGAGGAGAATATGCGTTCGTTCAAGTTCGTAGTGATTCTGCTCGTCGCACTTGGTGTGCTCGTCGGATGCGCCACGCCCACGGTTGCACCGACACCCGCACCGCCCACTGCCGCGCCGAAACCAACCGAAGCGCCCAAGCCAACAGCCGTTCCGGCAACGGCTGTCCCCGCAACCGCCGCGCCCAAGCCGACGGAAGCCCCCAAACCGACTGAAGCGCCCAAGCCAACCGATGCGCCGAAACCTGCCGCCGCCACCAAGATCACGGTTTGGTATCCCCTGCCGACCACCGGTCCATTGCAAGAAGCGATGGATGCGCTCGTGAAAAAATTCAACGCCGCGAATCAAGGTGTCCAGGTCGAAATGGTTTTGACCGGCAACTATGGCGACAACTTTACCAAGATTCTCGCGGCGGCAACCGCAAACAGTTTGCCGGATGCGGCGATGGTTGAACTGTTGCAAATTCCGCAACTCGCCAACACGAGTCAATTGCTCGCGCTCGACGATTTGTCCAAAGACGCCGATTTCAATTTTGCCGACCTCGCGCCCGCGTTGCTCGGCAACTCGTATTTCAACAACAAACTGTACGCCATTCCCTGGCAACGTTCGACAACGATGATGTTCTACAATCGCGATATGTTCAAAGCCGCCGGCCTCGATCCCGACAAGCCGCCGCTGACCTGGGACGAAGCACAAGCCGCCGCGGCGAAATTGCTCGCCAAGGATGCGGGCGTAATCCCAATGACCGGCGCGATTGCGAGTGACTGGGCATTCGAAGGTCAATTGCTTTCGTTCAACGGCTCGCTCTTGTCCAAGGATGGCAAGACCGCAACCTACAATTCGCCCGAAGCGATTGCCGCGCTCAACGCGTGGCGCGACATGACGAAAAACAAGACGCTCGTCATTCGCGATTTCAATGGCTTTGGTCCGGTCGTGAGCGAATTCATCGCCGGCAAAAACGCGATGGTGATGCAATCCATTTTCGCGCGCGCGCAAATCGAACGCGATGCGAAATTCGATTGGGATGTTGCCGCTGTGCCCGGTGGTCCCGCCGGTCCCGTGCTCAACGCGGGTGGTGGTAACTTTGTGATCTTTGCCAAGACCACACCGGAAAAACAAAAAGCCGCGTGGACGTTCGTGAAATGGATGACGAGTCCCGCCAACACCGCCGAGTACTCGATCAAGTCCGGCTACTTGCCCGTTCGCACCAGCGCGATCCAAACTCAAGCGATGGTGGATTACGGCAAGACCAGCCCCAAGACGCTCAAGGCAATTCAACTCGCGTTCAAGTACGGCAAATCGCGCGCGGTCAGCGCGATCTTTGAAAAAGCCATTAACCAGTACATGAACCCGGCATTGCAAGACATTTTGCTTGGCACTGCCGATCCCAAGACGGCGCTTGACGCCGCCGTCAAGAAATCGAACGACGCACTGCAGTAAAAACAATTTCGATTCAGTTCGAGGCGGGAGAGGTTGATGCCTCTCCCGCTTTTATATCACCATCGTAGGGACGAAGCATTTTTCCGCGCAACCGTTCGGGAAAATACTTTGCCCCTACAAAGGCAGATTTCTCGATGAATCTTTCCTTTCGCAAAAAAGATGTGAACGAGGCGTTGATCGCCTATGCATTTTTGTTGCCTTCGTTCATCGGTCTCATCGTGTTCACGGTGTATCCGATGCTTGCTTCGATTTATATTTCGCTCCACAAATGGGACATGCTCAGCGATATGCGATTTGTAGGCGCGCGTAATTATCAACGTCTCCTTGAAGACACGGATTTTTACAAAATCCTGGGCAACACCGGCATTTATACCGCGTGCGTCGTGCTGATCACGATGGTACTCGCACTTGGGCTAGCAATCATCCTCAATCAAAAGTTGCGCGCACGCGCAGTTTTTCGCACCACATTTTTCTTGCCGGTCGTCATGTCGCTCACTGCGCTTTCCGCGTTGTGGTTGTGGATTTTCGATCCTGAATTCGGCTTGGCGAATTGGATGTTGCGGACAGCTGGAATGCAACCGAGTCGTTGGCTCAACAGTCCGCAGACCGCGCTTGCCTCGATCATTATCATGATGATTTGGCAAACGCTTGGCTATGACATTATTATTTTTCTCGCCGGTTTGCAAAACATTCGCCGCGATTTGTACGAAGCCGCGTCACTCGATGGCGCGGGACGCTGGGCGCTTTTTCAAAACATCACGTTCCCTTTGCTCTCACCGACCTTGATGTTTCTCATCATCACTTCGACGATCCAGGCATTTCGCCTGTTCGATCCCATCTACGTGATGAGCGCCGGTCTCGGGGGTCCCGCCAACAGCACGGCGACGATTGTGTT
>CAZPIR010000467.1:0-3536 GCA_964586085.1 uncultured Anaerolineaceae bacterium
TTGGGGCGCATCTTGCGCGGCGAATTTAAACCGGTTGTGGTTGACCTAAAGTGTGTGGATCCGCGCATGTCGGCGGCATTGGCGCAAGCCGGTTATTTTTCGCTAGTGGTTGCGCCGCTTGCGATTGGTAAACAACTGGTGGGCGTCCTGGGTCTGGCGGGCGAGCGCGCCAATCAATTTAGCGAACCCAATTTGAGTTGGCTGGGCGCGGTGAGTGATACGCTTGGTATCGCGATCAACAATGCGCGTCTGTTCGAGTCGGTCGAACAACAAGTCAAACAGTTGGCGACTTTGCGCGAGATTGATCACTCGCTCAGCTCGATGCTAGAGTTGGAACCGTTGCTCGAGTTGATGCTGGGTTTGCTCGCGTTGATTGTGCCGTACGATAGCGCGGCGGTGATGTTGCTGGAAGGACAGCAGTTGCGCACGTTCGCCGCGCGCGGACAAGACCAGGAACATTTGCTCAGCTTTGTGCTCAATGCCACCACAAATGATTTGTTTCAAAGTATGGCGCGCGAAAACATGCCTATTATTTTGGACGATTTGACCCAGCACGAATCCTGGGTGCGCGTGCCGGGCGTCGAATTAAAACGCGCGTGGTTGGGTGTGCCCTTGACCGCGCGCGGCGAAGTGATCGGTGAAATTAGTTTGTTGAGCGCCGTGCCCGGCGCATTCACGCGCGAACATAGCAACCTGGTAATGGCGTTTGCTCATCATGCGGCAGTGACGATTGCAAACGCGCGGTTGCGCGCCGAATTGCAGGATCAAGCACGACGTGATAGCTTGACCGGCGCGTTGAATCATGGCGCGTTTATCGAATCGTTGCATCAAGCCGCGCAAACGAATAACCCGCTCGCGTTGATCATGCTTGATCTCGATAATTATAAACGCTACAACGACCAGTACGGGCACGTTGTGGGCGACCGGGTGTTGGGCGTGACCGTGCAGGCGATTCGCGCGCACATCAAGCAAAGCGATTTTGTGGGACGCTGGGGCGGCGAAGAATTTTGCATTGCTCTGCTCAACTCCAATAGCGAACGCGCGGCAATCGTCGCCGCGCGTATTCGCAAAACATTATCCACAACGCGCATCGAAAATAATTCAGATGCGCCGATTCCTCCGCCCACCGCGAGTCAAGGCATCGCCGCGTTCCCCGAGAGCGCAGCGAACGTGGACGAACTGATTGATCGCGCCGACCGCGCGCTGTATCAAGCCAAAAGTCGCGGGCGCGACCAGGTTGTTATTTGGGCATCTGACTGAATCGGTTAATCAATTCGTGCATGAATGCCATGTGCTCGAAATAGTCCGCGAGCCGGATGTTTTCATTCGGCGCGTGATTGCGCGAATCATGCCACCCCGCGCCGGCACCCACCGCCGGAATCCCCAATGCTTGGCACAATGGATACATCGGACCACTGCCCGCCATCGTCGGATAAACGACCGGCTCGGTTGGATACACGGCGCGTGCCGCTTGAACTGCCGCGCGCACAATCGCGGAATCGAGTGGTGAGCGCGCCGTCTCCTCGCCGGTTTCAGTGAGGATGATTTCAATGTCGTCGAACCCGCGCCGCGCCAAATGATTTTTGAGCAAATCCAAAACCAGGTCGGGCGTGAGGTCGGGCACGAGCCGAAAATCAATTTTGGCGAACGCGTGATTCGGCAAAACGGTTTTCGAACCTTCGCCAATGTAACCCGAGTACATTCCGCAAATCGTGCAGGTTGGTTCGTACAAATATTTTTTCAACAGCTCGATGCCGGTCACGTTATTGATGAATGCCGGAATTCCCAGGTCGGCTTTAACTTTTTCCTCATCGTACGGAATTGTTTCAAGTGCGTCCATCTCGGCTTGGGTTGGCGGGCGCACGTGTTTTTGATAATCGTCAATCAAAATGTTGTCGTTCGCATCCTTGAGCGTGGCGAGTGCCCAGGTCAAGCGCCATGCCGGGTTGGGCACAATCGCGGCGGCGGCGGAATGCAAATCGCGTTTTGCGCCGCGCGCGTGCAATTCGACGTAGATGATGCCCTTGACCCCGCAGGACAGGTTGACTCGGTCGTTCACATCCTTGTAGCCGGCTTCCCACAAACAACCATCCGCGTCTTGCAGTAAGTCGCGATGTTCGCGCGCGAATTGCGGCAGGTGAATGCTCCCAATTTCTTCTTCCCCCTCGTAAACGAATTTGATTTTGAGCGGCAACGAACCGTACGTGGCGAGATACGCTTCGACGGCTTGAATGCGGCACATCAAATTGCCCTTGTTGTCGGACACGCCGCGCGCAAACAATTTGCCGTCGCGAATCGCCGCGTCCCAGGGTCCGCTCTCCCACAGTTCGAGTGGTTCGGGTGGTTGCACATCGTAATGATTGTAAATCATCAACGTGCGCGCGCCGCTTCCGATTTCGCCGTAAATGACCGGCGCGCCACCTTCGATGGGAACGAGTTGCACGTTTGCACCCAGTTTTTGCAAACGTTGAATCACAATGTCGGCAGTTTCTTTCATGCCCCAGTTCTGTGCCGCCACACTCGGTTGGCGACACAGGTCTTGCAGTTCGGCAATAAATCGTTCGCGGTTGGTGTTGACGTACTGTTGAAAAGAATCCATCAAGCGTCTCCTTGAAAATTGACGGAGGACGGATGACTGATGGTGGCAGTTCTCCGTCCTCCGTCTTCCGTCATTAGTATGCGCCCAGCTCATCGAGCCGGTCGTCGTCAATGCCAAAGTAATGCGCGAGTTCGTGCAGGACGGTGTGACGAATACAGGCGCGCGTCGCTTGATCGTCCGTGCAACTGGCGAGGATGGGTTGGCGATAGATGCTGATCTTGTCCGGCAAGACCATGCCATAATCGTGTGTGCGATTGGTGAGGGGGATGCCGTGATAAAATCCGAGCAAGCCGAGTGGATTATCCAGGTTCATCGCATTGAGCGTGTGCGCGTCCGGGTATTCTTCGATGACGACGGCGAGGTTGACGATGCGTCGCGCAAAACGAGTGGGTAGATTGTCGAGCGTTTGCGCGACGACAGTTTCAAATTCTTGTTCGCTGAGCATGGTTGCGATTATAGTAACAACCCCGCTCAGTGTCAACGACAAGATACACTCATGCTAACGGATGAATGCCCGCTTGCTCGACCCGCGCCTCGTCCAACAACGTTTGCACGTGCGCGTGCGCGCTCCACTCGAAGCGCAACGCAAATCCACAATCGCTCGAAAATTGACGTGGCGTCGGAATCAATTTGGAAACCAGGCCGGCGCGCGCGACAATTTTTTCGGCGCGCAATGCCGATGAAGTTGTGTGAAACAAGACGACCCCGAATGTGTTCATCGTTGAACAATCGTCTCCACGGCGCGGATCGTCGTTTCGATTTCTGCGCGCGTCGTAAAAATTCCGGGCGCGAGCCGTACCGTGCCGTGCGGAAACGTGCCAATCGTGCGATGCGCCGCCGGCGCGCAATGCAGACCCACGCGACACAAAATTTCAAACTCGTCATCGAGACACAAACCAATTTCCGAAACGGCTTGATGTGCGGCAGTAAATGAAAC
>CAZPIR010000468.1:0-1253 GCA_964586085.1 uncultured Anaerolineaceae bacterium
AACTTACAAAGGGTAAAGTAAAACTGTATGCTGGGATCAAATCATTGGTGAGTAGAGTGTCGTTACGGGGATAACACGTAGTATATTTGCGTGAGGGATAAATATCGCTTGCTCAGTTGTTCGAACGAGCAGGCGATTACTTTTCTATACCGCGACCGATACCAGGACACATTGGGTAAAGCGGATTCTAGGTCAAGAATGGTTTGACAATGTAACTAATTTTATTTGCCCAAGGTCGGCGGGACTGTGCCCTGTGAAACCAACACGGGCAAGTGCTAGGACAACGAAGGTAAAGAAACACGAACAAGCCTCGATTTCATCAATGCACACGTTAGAAAAATCCAGGAGCCATTTGATGTCGCGAAAGCCTTGCGCACAAGCAAAAAGGCGACTAACCCAAAAAAGTTAATCGCCATGGTTCTACCAACATGGGCGAAACAGGACTCGGACCCGTGACATCTTGCGTGTAAAGCAAGCGCTCTACCAACTGAGCTATTCGCCCAAATCGAATTGACCGCATTATAAATTTATGTGGTGGGTTTGTCAAACAAACTACGCGGCGTATAATTCGAGCGATGCAAAACGAAATCTTGTGGACAAGCGGATTTTTCAATGAACGTTTTCCCGCGCCGGTCTCGCCGCTGGGTTGGTCGCACCTTGGACCGATTATCGAAGAGACCGCGTTGCGTGATCCATTGCGCTTTCTTGGTTATCCCGATGCAGACACGATTCAATTGTCGCGGGTGCGGCGTGGGCATCCGTACACGAATGTTGTTGCATTTCAAATTTTCTATCGCATCTTTCCTGATTTTTTTCTGCCGCGCGACGCGTACCGATTTTTCCCGGATGGTGACGTGACTTGGCGTAAACGCGCGCCGTACCCGCGTTCGATTTTTTTGCCGCGTTTTTGGCTTTCCCTGTTCCGTGCTTTTCTCCGCGACCCCGGAAATTTTTCACCGCTTCACAATTATCGCACGTGGGAGCGTTACACACGCACACACGATGAACATGTCGCCAATTTACGCGCGCGTCTCGCGACATTGCTCGACGCTGAACCGCGTTTGATTTTCGATGCACTGCGTGACGTCGAAAAAATCCATCGCGATTTTTTGCACATTCATCGTTGGAGTTTGATGCACGCGGACATTACGTTCGGCTTGTTCAAGCGATTGGGCGGCGGTGAAATTGTGGTTGAGCAAAACAAAACGCTTGAGGTAGACGCCGATTTGCGACGATTGCCACGCCAAGAATTT
>CAZPIR010000468.1:1263-3529 GCA_964586085.1 uncultured Anaerolineaceae bacterium
CGACGGAAGATGGAAGACCGAAGACGGAACCTTCGTCTCCGTCTTTCGTCCTTCGTCCTTCGTCTTTCGTTGCCTCTCTCGCTCGCCACTATCTCGCGCTCCGCGAAGACCAACGCTATTATTGGCAGAAATCGCTTGCCGTGGCGCGACAGTTGTACCTGATTCTTGCGGATCGCTTACTCGCGCAAGATATCATTGGTGAACGCGACGCGATTTTTTACGCGACGCATCACGAACTCGCGGAATATTTCGACGGACGAGTTACCCAAGACGAATTGCGCCGTGCAATCGAAACTCGGCGTGACGAGTGGCGCGTGTATCAACGCGAATTTAAGGAATCGCCAACCGCATCGTACCCAGCTTTTTTGCGTGGTGATGAACCTATTATGGCAACGCGTCTTGATATTCCGTCCGAGTGGTATGGGCGCGCGATTAGTTCGGGTGTTGTGCGTGGGGTTGCACGTGTTGTGCATTCGCCGGACGAATTATCCCGTGTGCAACCCGGTGATATTCTCGTTGCGCCGGCAACCGACCCGGCATGGACGCCGGTGTTTGCGCATATTGCCGGTCTTGTGGTCGAACGCGGCGGTGTGTTGTCACACAGCGCGGTGGTTGCGCGCGAGTATCGTGTGCCCGGTGTTGCGGGGATTCCGGGAATTGTGGATGCGGTTCAAGACGGGGACATGATTGAGGTGGATGGGACAAACGGAGTTGTGTCGCGGGTAAAATTTTAGGGGCGTAGCATGTTACGCCCCTAAAAAATTTAATCCAGTTTAATTGGCTTGCTCAGGAATGTGGTCAACAACTTACACGCATTTTGCACATCGTCGTAATCTACCATTTCGGATGGGGTGTGCACATAACGCGTTGGAATCGAGATGACGCCCGCCGGCACGCCTTCGCGCGAAATTTGCATCGCCATCGCATCGGTCGAGCCACCGACGAGCACTTCGAGTTGATACGGAATTTTATTTTCACGCGCAGTTTCGACGAGTGCGTTTTTCACGCCGAGGTGCGCGAGCATTCCCGAATCCTTGACCTTGATTGCCGGACCTTTGCCGAGCGCGACTGCCATCGTCGTGGATTCTGGTGTATCGCCGGTGTCAGTTACGTCGAGCGCAATCGCGACATCCGGTTGCACGCCGAACGCCGAGGTCATCGCGCCGCGCACGCCAACTTCTTCTTGCACGGTGAACACAGCAAAAACTTCGTGCGGCGATTTTTTAAGCTGGCGCAAAGATTCAATGAGCACGGCGCAACTTACACGGTCATCCATTGTTTTTGCAACGAGCCGATTACCCAGGTCGGCAAACTCGCGCCAAAAGCCAGCGGCATCGCCCACGCCGACCGGCGCACTCTTGGCGTCGCTCACGCCGACGTCAATAAACAGCTTGTCCATTTTCACTTCGGAGCGTGAGCCGTCCTTTTTCTCTTGCCCGAACACACCAAGCACGCCGTTTTCAAATCGGCAACGATGACCGACGAGTGTGTTCGGCATCACACCGCCGAGCGAGGCAAAGCGCAAAAATCCTTTTTCGTCCACGTGCGTCACCATCACGCCAATTTCATCCATGTGCGCGGCGAGCATGATTTTTTTGCGCGGTCCGTTGCCGTTGCCTTTTTTGTGCGCGATCAAATTACCGAGCGCATCCACGCGCACCTCGTCCACGAGTCCTTTGATTTCATCGCGGATCAATTCGCGGATCACGTGCTCGTGTCCCGACGGTCCCCAGGTTTCCGTGAGTCGTTTGATCAATGCTTTGAGCGGCGTAAGCGTTTTCGCCTCGTCGCCGTTATCGAAACTGGGAAAGTGATTAGATTTGATTACAGTTGCCATGAGTTGCCTCTCGACGAATGACCAAGGACGAAAGACGAAAGCGCTCGTCGTTCGTCCTTGTCTTTGGTCTAAATTTTTGATACCTTGGGTAATGCCTTGCACATCAACGAAATTGTATTTTCAAAATCGCGTAGACTGAGCAGACTGACCGGCGAATGAATATACCGCGTGGGCACGGCGACGGCGACCGAAGGCACGCCTTCGCGCGCGATGTGAATGCGCCCGGCATCCGTGCCGCCAACCAGCGGTTGCTTGAATTGAAATGGAATTTTATTTTCTTGTGCAGTCTCGACGAGCAGATTGACCAAACGCCGATCCGAAATTGCCGAATTGTCCGCAATTGTAATCGCCGGTCCCGCGCCGAAGCGTGTGACGGGCGACACATCTTTTTTCTTGGGCGAGTCGTCGCACACGGTGCTTTCGAGCACG
>CAZPIR010000469.1:0-3526 GCA_964586085.1 uncultured Anaerolineaceae bacterium
TCCAGATGCGCGGCGTGATATAACGCAACGTCAATATCGCCAACGCGCCAAAAAGTAAAATCAACACGCTCAGCACAAAACGCCGGGTATCACTCATCGGCAAAATCTGCACGCCGATAAAACCAAACGCGATAATGAACAGCGTCGCGCGTGACACTGGGCGAAGCAAGGCGCGAAAATCGTCAAACTTTTGCATAACCATTTTGGAACTCTAGCCCCAAACAAATTCAACCTAGAAACTTTGACCCATTCTACCCATTTTCTAGACGTAACACAATCCTCCCTTGTTCCCCATTCGATAGGGAAAAACCTCCCAATGGCTTGGTTGGATACGCTGGGACAGGCACAAATCCCAGCAACCAGACAGTCCCATTTTCCCTCTTGCGGCACACGCCAACGCCCTCTATAATCTCCTTGATATTCTAGTGTTGCCAGTGAGCGGAGGAATAATGGTACTCTCAGTTGATGACAAGGGCAAATATTTTACCGAGCGAATCAGCAAGCGTGGTTTGCCGGTGACCGTTTCCGTGCGCGGCACGCGCATACAGGGCACGATCCACCTCGCACTCGATCATCGCTTGAAGGATGAATTGGACAGCGCGGATGATTTCATCGCACTCACCGACGCCAAGATTTTTGGAGAGAATAGCAAACGCGCCGTTCGAAAAACCGAATTGCTCCTGATCAACAAGGAACAAATTGATTGGGTTTGCCCCGATGAAACTGACACCACGGCAAAGGACGACTAGCCATGCCCAGTCTGCTTGATCGCATCAACACCGACAAAGCCAAACCCGAAGGAGTTGTTGCCGAAAAGAAACCGGCGGTACAAGCTGAACCAGGCACGTTAGAAAAAAAGCCATTTGTTCAACTCGATGCAAGCACGCCGGAAAAAAAACCGGCTGGGCAAACCGATCTGAGCATCAAGTTTCGCCAATGGGTCGTCGAAAAAATTTCGAGCGAGATTGGCAATACTGACCGACTAGCTCGAAATGAGCAAAGCATCAACGCTGTGCGCGAACGATATGCCGTGATTTGCAAATCGGCAAACGTTACCTTGACCGCACAACAACTTGCACAAATCGAAAACCAGGTCATTGATGAAATCCTGGGCTTTGGTCCGATTGAACCTTTGCTCCAAGACCCCAGTGTAACCGAAGTGATGGTGAACGGCGCGCAACAAGTTTGCGCCGAACAAAAAGGCAAGGTGGGCGAAACAGGTATTCGCTTTGACGATGACGCGCACGTCTATCGCGTGATTGATCGCATCCTGCGCCCACTTGGTCGGCGCGTGGATCGCAAGTGGCCCCTCGCCGATGCGCGCTTGCCCGATGGCTCGCGCGTCAATGTTATTATCCCACCCAGCGCAGTAGATGGTCCAACCATCACGATTCGTAAATTTTCGAAAAAGAAATTGGTTGTGGATGATCTGATTGCATACGGTTCGCTGACGCAAGCGATGGCAGATTTACTTCGCGCCTGTGTTGTCGCGCGCCTGAACATCATTGTCTCCGGCGGTACGGGTTCCGGTAAAACCACCTTGCTTAACGTCCTCTCGAATTTCATTCCCGACCACGAACGCATCGTGACGATTGAAGACTCGGCGGAATTGCAATTGGCAAAGCCGCACGTTGTCCGGCTCGAAGCGTATCCCGGCGAATCGGATGGTTCGGGTAAGGTAACGATTCGCGACCTGGTTATCAACTCTCTGCGAATGCGCCCCGAACGCATTGTCGTT
The DNA here is from genome assembly GCA_964586085.1 of uncultured Anaerolineaceae bacterium. Classification (GTDB taxonomy): domain Bacteria; phylum Chloroflexota; class Anaerolineae; order UBA4142; family UBA4142; genus JACRBM01. The sequence goes on from CAZPIR010000469.1 coordinate 1,739, forward strand.
GGCGAGGTGCGCGATGGCGCGGCGCTCGACATGTTGCAAGCGATGAACACCGGGCACGACGGCTCGCTCACCACACTTCACTCGAACACGCCGCGTGATGCGATCAGTCGCCTGGAAACCATGACCTTGATGGCAGGGATTGATTTTCCGATTCGCGTTATTCGCGAACAAATCGTCCACGCGATTGACCTGGTCATTCAACAAACGCGCCTGCGTGACGGCTCGCGCAAAATTGTCCAGATCACCGAAGTGCTTGGTATGGAAGGCGACACGGTTGTGATGCAAGACGTGTTTCGCTTTGTCGAAAAAGGGAATGATGCGAATGGCGCTGTAGCCGGCGAAATGAAAGCGACCGGTATTCGCCCCAAATTTATGCCGCGTCTCGAAGCATTTGGGTTTTCCTTGCCGCCGGAAACATTCGGCATCGAATCCTTGCAAGCCCGCAAACGATAATCTTTTTTCTGGAGACCAGCCATGCCTCCCACTGATTCATCCTCTGCACGCGTGGTGTACACCTTGAAAGAAATGGCGGCGAGCGAGCGCCCACGCGAACGATTAAAAGTTCACGGCGCGAACGCGCTCAAGAGTGAAGAACTCGTCGCGATCCTACTTCGCACCGGCACACGCGGCGAAAACGTTGTGCATCTTGCCGAGCGATTACTGCGCGAGTGCGGCGGCTTGGTCGGCTTGTCGCGGATGCCGTTGACCGAAATGACGCGCATCAAAGGCATCGGACCGGTCAAGGCAATCGAACTGCAAGCGGTGTTTGAACTGGGTCGGCGTGTGAGCATGGCATCGCCGGAAGAAAAGCCGGTCATCAAATCGCCGGCGGACGCGGCGAATCTGCTCGCCGAAATGGGCACGCTCGAACAAGAAATCATGCGGACGATTTTGCTCGACACGAAAAATCGTGTGCTCGCGATGCCAACAGTTTATCGCGGCTCTTTGCACACGACAGTTATCCGTGTCACCGAATTATTTCGCGAAGCCGTGCGGCAAAATTGCGCCGCGCTCATTATCGCGCACAATCATCCGTCCGGCGACCCGACTCCTTCGCCGGAAGATGTGGCGGTGACACGCGAGATCGTCAATGCCGGCAAGTTGCTGGACATTGATGTGCTCGACCATCTTGTGATTGGTGTGGGGAATAAGATCGTGAGTTTGAAAGAGAGAGGACTTGGTTTCTGAGCAAGGGAGCAAGGGCGAGGGAGAGAAGGGGAGACAAGGAGACCGGGAGAAATTTTCTCCCGGTCGTTTTCAATCCACTGGCAAATAGTGTGTGTATGGTTTGAGTCTTTCTGGTAACACAGTCCGCGTCGGCAGTTCTAGTTGGTCTCGACCTACTGCAAGTGGCTTGGCTGTATCTACAAAATGCAGGAAGAAACAAACGCGGCAGTTATCGGTTTGCTTCGCCTCATCTTCAGAAACGAGTTGTGTACCAGTGCTATCAAGATAAAACTCCATGTATGGTGCTTGGTCATTCTGTTTAATGGAATCTATGTCCCTTTGTGAGAACTCGCCTTGAATTTGAATTTCTACTAACGCCAAGTTTTCAAAACCGTTCCAGTAAATTTCATCTGTATAGTTCCCAGCATCATCGAGTAGATAATCGCACTCGTGATAACGCGCCGCATTTACGATTGACTCTATACTCGGAATGACCGCATAAATACCAACAACTTCCAAGGTTCCCATTTTGTTATTCCTTTCAACTATCGTACCATCGAACTACCAAACTATTCAACTATCAAACGAATCCCCGACACGTACGAATCATAATCCCAGCCC
>CAZPIR010000470.1:0-3515 GCA_964586085.1 uncultured Anaerolineaceae bacterium
TTGAATCACCGTTCGTCAAGGCGACACGTGTTTCACAACTGCCCGTGCAAGCAAATCGGTAAAAAATAATCGCACCCATCACGAGACGCGCGTAATTGGCGCGGATAGTGGTGGGTGTGTGGGTTTTTAGACAAGGCATCAATGCACGCGGCGAACAACAGATCAAAAGCCCGCTGGACAACTTTAAACTATAGGAGGAAAATATGTCACCGTAACTTGCGAAAATACCGCAACTAGAAAAAATGGTTTCACGACACCCCTATTGCGGGAAACAGCCCAATTTGGCATGTTTCACGACACTGGGGTTTCGTGGAATGTATGTTACCTGCCATGCCGTCGAGACGAGCGTATGCGCTCAAATCCTGAGAGAAACTACTTCATGCTGAATTTTCTGCGCTGGACTCTTGCGAACATTACTGCGACAATTGTGGCTATCATGGTTGGATTGCCAATAGCGTACAACGGTTATTACTTTGTAGATAGATGGCTTGACTTCTTTGATTGCTCTGGTATTCCATGTGATGACCGCGCATTCCCGACTATGATTCTGATGGGCATCATCGGTGGATTAATCGGGGGCGTCGTTGGCTATCTTGCCTTTCAGAAATTAACTCGCTGCGGGATTGTAGTCAAATACCTTATACGATACGCTATTCTGGGTGCGTTTCTGTGGCCTGTAGTTGGAGTATTCCCAATAGCATTCTACTTGATTGTAATTTACTTCGATTTCGATTTCGGCAGACTCAATTCTGCATTCTTTTCCATCTTCTCCTCTAATCGGGTATCTACGCAAGTTTACAACTACATTTGGTTCTTCGTAATATTCGTGCTAGTCCCTGGATTTGCATTGGGCATTGGTCTCGCAGTGCTGAGACGAATTCCGAAGTTTAATATCACACGCTTCTGGCAACATAATTAGAGACAGTGCGCCTATCAAGACGCACGGCAGGTAACAGACATACGCCGACCGCGCACGGTACGCGCATCTTGCGCTGGCAAACGTACTTGCATTTCGCAAGACACCTTGCGGCGCGCAAGCGTCGGCGGGCGGTAGCGTTTCATCCACGTTCTTCCGCGTCCAATCATTCACCGTAAACAAAAATATCGTGCCAGCCCTCAGTGAGAATTGGCGCGATATTTTTATGGCGCACGTTCGTTTGATTGCGCGCGTACCTGCTTTTTCAAAACGGATGCCGTGTTTGGCAAATTGCACGCCATTTTGATCGTCCCACTCAAACTGGGCGAGTGGTTAAAAATCTAATGATGCGGTAAAATTGGCGACAGGATACACCCAAAAATTATCCATCACGGTGTCCATCGCCAAAGCCAGAATTTGACAAGACCTGCGCGAGGAAAGCGCACAATGCCAAACGGCGATGTCATGATGATTGAAATCTCCTGACCGTTTCGCGTGACGATTGAAATGCCAACTCTTTCCGATAAACTAAAATCACTCGGCGTCAAGGTCGGCGCCAAAGATTTGCCGCCGCCGCGCCCCAAGCACGCCTTTGCCATCGAGAACGTCACCGATGGTCGCATCGTCGCCACCGCTTTGGGCGATGCGTTCGTCGTCGAAAAAATATTTACGAGCGAGTACCGACACGGCAACACGGCTCTGCCGGTCAATGCCTCGCTCGCCACGATTGCCGACTGGGCGAACGAACCGACGCTTGCGAACGGCGATCTCTCGCGCTGGGTATTTCTCGACACTGAAACCTCCGGGTTGATGGGCGGCACCGGCACGTACGCGTTTTTGATTGGGCTGGGCCGATTCGAGCGCGACACGTTTCGGCTGACGCAAATTTTTATGCGCGATCCCGGCCAAGAACCGGCGACGCTCGCCGCCGTGACCCAGTTTTTGCAACCGTGTGATGCGCTCGTCACGTTCAACGGCAAATCATTCGACGCGCCGCTGTTACGCAATCGGTACATTCTCAATCGCGCCGACGTGCCGTTTGCGAACATCGCGCACCTCGATCTGCTTCCGCTGGCGCGCCGCTTGTGGCGCGACCGACTGGAATCCCGCGCGCTCAAATCACTCGAAGTGCACATCCTGGGGGCGTCGCGCAGTGAAGATGAAGTGCCGGGATTTTTGATTCCGCAAATGTATTTCGATTATTTGCAGAACGGCGATGCGCGCCCGTTGACGCGCGTGTTGTATCACAACGCGATGGATGTCGTTGCGATGGCGGCATTGCTCAGTCACATCGCGCAACTGCTCGACGACCCGCTCACGTTTGCGATTGAGCACGGACTCGATTTGGTTGCGATCGGCAAAATGTTTCAAGACCTGGGACGCCTGGACGACGCGGCAAAATTATTTAGGCGCGGCTTGGAAAGCGATTTGCCGGAAGACAATTTTCGTGCGACCATGCAACGTTTGGCAGAACTGCATCGCAAACGCGGCGACACCCTCGCGGCAATCGAGTTGTGGCGCGCGGCGGCTGGCGCGAAACAAATTTATACCTTGATTGCTAGTTGACGTTCACAGGTTCTCCGTGCAAGATGGGATTAGCCAAATCCACCATCCGCAACGGAGGAACCCATGAACGCCATTTGGATTATCACCGTTTTTCACATCATTGACGATATGATGGAGACCTTGGGACATCATAGCCATGTGCTGGCGCAGGTTCCAGATTCCGAAGTTCTCACCGTCGCTGTCGTCTCAGCCAAGTTCTTTCAGAACCATCACGAACGTGCCCTGGGCGTGCTCCAAGCAACAGGCTACCTGTCGGGTCAATTGAGCACCTCGCGTTTCAACCGCCGTCTCCATGCCCTCGCGGACTGGTTACCGTGGTTGCCAGAAATGCTGGGCGAGACCTTTGCCACCGGCGAAGCCTTTGTGATTGACTCGCTCCCTATGCCTGTATGTCGGCGGGTACGCGCTTGGCGTTGTCGGAAAGTCCGTGGGCGCATCTATTGCGGCTACTGTGCAGCCAAGAACGAGAAATTCTTTGGTTGGCGTCTGCATTTGGTCTGCACCGCACAGGGTGAACCCGTGCGCTTTACCGTACTTCCAGCGTCGCTGCACGACCTTACTCCCTTGCACGAATTGGCCGATGCCTTGCCGGAGGGGGCACATCTTTTCGGAGACAAGGGGTACGTCAGCGCGCCGGATGCCGCAGCGATCTTGGAAGCATGTGGCGTGCGTGTGATCGCGCGACCGCGTGACCACATGGAAGCATTGGATTGGGCGGATGAGTATGATTTGCGGCTCTATCGTCATGGTATTGAGACGGTGAACAGTCAACTGGAAAAGATGGGACTTGAACATCTCTATGCACGCACGACCCCAGGATTCATGTTGAAAGTGAATGCTTCCATGTTTGCTCTGGCATGCTCAAATTTCGACTAGCAATCAAGGTATATAATCTATACTAACCAATGGTGCTAGTTTGACAAAGGACATAGGACTTGCTTATGTTGATGGTGACCAAACCTTCAACAAGGAGCAAGCCCCATGTCTACCGAAGATTTTATCACGGAATTGTTTTGCCGCATAGACGATGCGA
>CAZPIR010000471.1:0-3513 GCA_964586085.1 uncultured Anaerolineaceae bacterium
CGACGTGTTGAAACTGGCGCAAGTAGCCAATCATTACTTCGCCCGCCGATGCAGTTTGATTGTCCATCAGCACGATCATCAATTGATGCCATTGAAACGGGGCGGGTTGCGGAACCTGGATGTTGCTCCAGCCCGGTTGCTTTTTCCCCGTGTCCCAATCGTGCAAAGCATTTTGAAAATTGACGAGGTCAGAAAAATTATTGATCTTGCCGGCCGTCACTGTGCGCGATTCGATTTCGGCGCGGACGAAAGGAAATGCCGGCGTGCGCCAGGTCAAACCGGTGATCCATTGTGCCGGGACGGAAACGAGTCCGCCAGAATTGCCGCGCAAATCCACAATGACCATCGGCTCGATGCGGAGATTTTCGGCGTCCTGTTCAAACTTGCGTAATGCGCTCGTGTCGCCGGAGAACGAGCGACTGACGACGACGGAAATATCCTGTTCCTGGTAACGCGCAAACGTTGTGCGGTCGTTCATCAGCGGCGAGCGGTCCCACAACCCGGTTTGCTTTTGGCGTTTCCCATCGGCGGTGACAGTGTCCCAGGTCAACTCGCCGGGGTAACTCGTGGCGATGAGACCGAAATGATAAACCGGGTCGCCCTCTTTGTTAAGCGACAATTTCATATACTCGCGCGGCGGTTTGCCGTTTATCGCTTCGACAAACGTTTTGCCGTTCGCGCCCCAATAGTAAAAGCGTTCGCCCTCTTGAAAAAAATTAAAGCGGTCGTAGTAAAAATAGCCGGAATCCTTGAACAGATTTTTGCCATCAATGTTCAGATGGCAATCCTGGATGAACGTGAGACTGTTGCGCAAAATGATGCCGAGGCGCGTAGGCGAATGCGAGGTCTCGCGCGCGAGTTCTTGGAGCGCGGAATTTTCGGCGCGACCAAAGGCGTCACTGCCACCGAACACGCCGTACCCGGCGTAGCCGTGTTTGAGCAAGTTGAAAAAGAAACGCACGTCTTGCTCGGCTTGCGCGCGCGTGAACTGGGTTGGCGTGGCGCGGCGCGGGACGATGAGTTGATTTGTGGCGGCTTCATCGGATGCGTCGAACGGAAATTGCCAGGGCGTGATGCGATCACGAATCGTCGTGGTTGGTTGCACCACCATCGGATGCTCGAATGTGAGTCGCGCGGGCTTGAGCACGGTTGGCGTGGCGGTCGGCGTGGGTGTGGATGTTGTGGTTGGTGACGGTGTGATGGTAGGGGTCGCCGTTGGTGTGGGTGGAATCGGCGTAACGGTTACGGTTGCCGTCGGTGTGATGGGCGTGCTTGTCGCCGGAAGATTGGTCGGTGTGGGCATGGGCGCATCACACGCGGCGAGCAGGACGACGAGCAGAATGCTCAAGCCATTGGCGAGTTTCCAAATAGTTTTCATGTCGGGTCCATCTCACGGGAATAGAGGTGCGTGCAATTGCGTCCGGCTGTTTTCGCCGTGTAGAGCGCAAGGTCGGCGGCGCGTAATATATCATCACTATTTTGCCCGTCCGTTGGAAATGCGGCGACGCCAAGCGAAATGGACAAGCCGTGTGTGGGGTGCGAGGTGTCCTGACGCATGGACTGGTACGCCACGCGCAATTCTTCGGCGCGGTGAAATGCAACATCACGCGAGGCGCCGGGCAAAATCAAAACAAATTCCTCGCCGCCATAGCGGCACGCGACATCGCCCTGACGCGTTTGCGTTTGCATCAAACGACCCAATTCGCGCAAAACCTGGTCGCCGGCTTGGTGTCCCAGGTGATCGTTGAGTGGTTTGAAATGATCAATGTCGAGCATGATGATGCTGACGCGTGCGCCTGCGCGTTCCGCGCGGTGCAGTTCGCGTTCGAGCGTTTCTTCCATGTACCGTCGGTTGAACAAGCCAGTAAGCGAATCGCGAATGGCTTGCTCGCGCAATTGCGTGTGCAAAAATTCAATCTCGGACAACTGTGTTTGTAATTTTTCATTCGCGCGGCGCAACTCGTCTTGCGCCCAATGACGCACGGTCACATCGCGCAAGAGGATGAGGCGACCGGCTAGGTGATGTTGATGATTGTAAATCGGTGAAATAGTCAGGTCGAAAAATTGCGGCGTGGTGCGGGTCAGCGCAATTTCATTTGCCCCAAGTGTGTTTTGTAAATGCGGCATCAGTTCGTGCCACACGCCGAGAACCTGGGAAGCGGGTTCGCCGATGACGTTTTGGTTGGCGAGATCGAACAAACGTTGCGCCGCCGGGTTGATTTCGAGAATGCGGTTTTGCGTATCCAGGATGAGCATGGCATCCGGCATGTTTTCGACGAGAGCATTGCGCGCGATGGGAACGATATCGAGCATCCGGAAACGAAACACACCCAACGCAAAGAACGCGCCGCTGATGCTGAACATGATGGGAGTTAAATCCAGTTCCGGAATAGGGCTGAGTTTAAAAAAACCGATCAGACTAGAAACAAGTGGCACGAGTGTTCCCAGGAGTACGGTGCCGGTCTGCCAGCGATAAAACGGAGACGCCGTGACAAACGCATAAACAATCAAGCCACTGGCGAAAATCATGAGCGCGTAAATAAACGAGATGTTGATCCAGAACCAGAAACCACCGTCGTAGATGATGGTCGTGGTCGGCGTGCGTTTGTCGCCATAAAATAAATGATGGTATGGGTCGGTCCACAACACCAAGAGCGTAATGCCGGCGAACAATGCCAGGAACAGGAGGCGCGAACGTGTCAACCAATGCTCGCGTTGCGCGAACTGTACCGCGAAAACGAAAAAACTATTCACGGCGAGGAGCACACCCAGGTAGGTTGCGTCCAACCAAAATGAGCGCGCTGAGAGGTTGTCGGTGAGCCACATGAACGCATAGGTCAACGTCCACACGACCATCCCGCTTGCCATCGTTATCAATGCCAGCGCGCCGGGAGCCGGGCGGCGGCGCCATGCAACCCAGGCAACTTGAGTGGCGATGAGCGCGGCGGCGATGAGCGCAAAGGCGTACGAAAAATCAATCATGGAATTTGTTTTCGATTCTGCATTCGCCACACGATGCCAACCGGATAACCAATCATTTTCGCCACATCGCCGGTGATGCGAATGACCGGCACCCACAAGAGCGCGCGAAATTTTTCGGCGAGCGTCAACTCGCGCAACATGGGCACGAGTCGTTTGTATGGCGTAAAGAACAAACCCAGGAACGCGATCAGCCACAGCACGAGCGACGCGAGCGGTGCAATCCAGGTCACGACGAGGGTGAACGGTAGAGCGACCAGATACGTGGCGTAGCGAATCACGTGACGTTTGAACCACAGATTCGCTTTGCCATCGCCGCGCGCGTACTGATAGTACTGTTTGTAGAATGAACGCAAACTTGAGCGCGGACGAAAGTGAGCAATCGCACGTGGCGCGAATGCGAAACGAAAACCGGCGCGTTGCAAATCAAAATCGAAAATCAGGTCTTCGCAAAAATCGAGCCATTCGGGATAGCCGTTGATTTTTTGCCATGCCGATTTGCGAAATGCGACCGAACGCGAGGACGGTAAAAAA
>CAZPIR010000472.1:0-3502 GCA_964586085.1 uncultured Anaerolineaceae bacterium
GTTTTGACCAAGTGTGGAACTCGGTTTACTCGCCCCCAAACTGAACTGCACCCGAGTTGGATGAGTGGTTGACAGCGTGGGCTAACCGTGCGATAATCTGAACAAATGTATTTTACAAGTGTTCAGAAATGACAACCCGCCTCGATCAACAGCGCATGTTGAGCGCCGCCCGCCTCTACTATGAAGACAATCGCACGCAAGAACAGGTCGCGCGCGCGCTCAAGACCTCACGTCCCCAGGTTTCGCGTTTACTGCAACAAGCGCGGCGCGAAGGCATCGTGCAAATCAAAATCGTTGACCCGACCTCAACGCACGGCGCGCTCGGCGAGCGTTTGCGCGCGGCGTTTGGCTTGGACGAAGCCATTGTTGTTGCGGCGCAAGCCGATGCGCCCGAGCAAGCGCGACAGCGCATCGGGCAAGCGGCGGCGCGCTACCTCGAACATGTGGTGCAAAATGGCAACACGGTCGGCGTCGGTTGGGGGCGTACGCTCTATGAAGTTGTGCGCGCGCTTGAACCGCGCCGGCATGTCGCGATCAATGTGGTGCCGTTGATCGGTGGGCTGGGACAAATCGCGCCGGTGTTTCAGGTGCATGATCTTGCACGCGCGTTAGCCGAGGCATTCTCTGCTCAGTTGCAAAGTTTTTACGTGCCTGCGCTCGTCGAGTCGGATGCCATCGCCGCGAGCTTGTTGCGTTCGGCGGATGTGCGTCAGGTTGCCGCATTGTGGCAAAACCTGGATGTCGCGCTCGTGGGCATTGGCAATGTCGCGTTCGAAGCCGAGATGCAGATGTTATTCGCCGATTATTTGAATGACGAAACGCAAACTCGTTTGCGCGCGGCGCAAGCCGTTGGCGACATTTGCGTGCGATTTTTTGACGCGCATGGTAAACCCTGTGCCGATGCGATGCGCGGCGTGGTGGGTATCGAACTCAAACAACTCAAACGTGCGCGGCATGTGATTGGCGTTGCCGGCGGCGAAGCTAAAGCCGAAGCGATCCTGGGTGCATTACGTGGACGTTTTATCAACGTGTTGATTACGGACGAAGTTGCCGCGCGGCGCGTCCTGGAATTGCGAGCGACGCGATGAAGTTGACGCGCGTTGGTCTGATTGCGAATCCGCGCGCCGGACGCGGCGATGCGCTCGCGCTTGCGCGTGAGGCGATTCGCGCGCTCGCCCCTGAAACGGTTTTCGTTGGCGCGGGCGAGATGGGCGCAGATGCTCTGCGCGATTTGAATGCGACGTTGCGTGTGATGGATTGGTCGGCGTACGCAGGCAAAGCCCGCACGAATTTTCTCGCGTGCGAGATGTCGAAACAGAACCTGGACGCGCTCATCATCATTGGCGGTGATGGCACAATGGCGGATGTGGCGCTTGTTGTGGGCGGGCGTGTTCCAATTCTTGGCATCGGCGTTGGCTCGGCGAATGTTGGTCCGCTCATCACCGTGCCGAGTCGCGAGGTGAATCGGTTGGCAAATGCAACGTTCACGTCGCGCGCGTTCGATGGTTTGATTGCGGGCGCGAACGGCGCCGACCTGGGTCTGGGTTTCAACGATGTGGTGCTCGATTACACCGTGATTGCGACGATGAACAATCGAATGGTCAACGTGGATGCCGCGCAAAAAATGCTGGGCGAAAATGTTTTGCGCGTGCCCGAATCGGTTGCGTGCGCGCAAACGCGCATCGTGAAAAAATCAGCACACGGCGAAACGCTTGTCGCGCACGGTGCTGAAATCGCGACGATGATTGTCGGCTTGCCCGATGAACGCTTTTACGGCAAAGCCATCGCGGGCGGCGCGATTCTCTCGTCGTACATCGGCGACATTGCGGGATGCTTGGTCTGCAACCACTTGCTCGTCACCACGCACCTTGAAGCGGATGCCGTGCATCGCGCCGAACCGATTGTGTCGCGCTATGTCGGCATCGGCGAACATGATTCGATTGAAGCGACTGGGTTGTGCGCGGGCGTCGCGTTGTGCGCCGATGGTAATCCCTTGAAAATTTTGAACGAATCGGATCGTGTCCATGTACATGCACAACGCGCATTGGCAACGAGCGTGCAAATTATTTAGGACGCAGACGAACGCAGAAAAATTTTTGTCTGCGTTTATCCGCGTCCCATAAAAAATTCTAGAGGAATCCTGTGAAAGTTTTGAAATATATTGAACCGCGCAAAATGGAAATCGCCGATTTGCCGCGCCCCGAAATCGCGGACGGGCAGGTGTTGATTCAAACGCGCGCGTGCGGCGTGTGTGCGACCGACGTGAAAACATTTATGCGCGGGCACCCGCTTATCAAACCAGGTTCCATCCTGGGTCACGAAATGTCCGGCGTCATCGCCGAATCGCGCGCCCCCGGCTGGCAAGTCGGTGAACGCGTCGTCGTCGCGCCGTACATCTCGTGCGGTGAGTGCGAGTACTGCGCGCGCGGACAATTCTCGCTCTGCAAAAATTTGTGGAATGCCTCCGTCGCGCCCGGCGGTTTCAGCGAATTCATTTGCGTGCCCGAATTTCTCGTGCAAACCGGAATGTATCGCTTGCCCGATCAATTGGATTTCGCAACGGCGACGCTCGCCGAGCTGCTCGCGTGTTGTTATCACGGACTTGAATTGATTGATTTGCGACGCGGCGATTCACTGCTTATCATCGGCGACGGTCCGATGGGTTTGATGCAAGCGATGATTGCGCGTGCGCTCGGCGCATCGCCGATTGTGCTCGCGGGGATGACGCCGGAGCGATTGACGATTGGCGCGCGCTATGCTGATCACATCGTCAACGTGGCGAACGAACCTCTGCCCGATGCGGTGAAACGCTTGAGCAATGGCAAGGGCATTAGCAAAGTGATGGTGTCGGTTGGACAAGCCCAGGTCGCGGAAGATGCCGTCGCGCTCGCGAAACGCGGCGGTGCGGTGAATTTCTTTGCGGGCTTGCCGAGTGGTTCACGCATCAGCGTTGACCCGAATCACATTCACTATAACGAAATTTTGTTGACGGGTTCGTTCGGTTTCGGCGCGCCGCATTTCAAACGCGCAGTCGAGGCACTAACCCGCGGCGAGTTGGACACGACAGGTTTAATCACCCGCCTGGTTGCGCTCGAAGAATTGTCGGGCGCGTTCGCGGACAGCGCGGCGTACCTGGGTGTTAAAACAGTTGCCGTTTTTGATTGAACTGTCAAGGCGCGACGAACGCAAAGAAAGAATATTTTGAAACCTTGACACTCTTTGCGTCTTGGCCGTAAAAGATTTTTATGAATTCTATTCCTAAAGCACACGGTTGTCTTGCAGGTGTTGCCCTCGGCGATGCGTTGGGTCGCGCGAGCGAGTTTATGACACGCGAGCAGATTCGCCAACAGTTTGGTTGGCTCGACCATTTTGCCGAAACGTCGCCGCATCATCCCGCGTACGGCGCGCCGTTTGGAAGCATCACCGATGACACCGAGCAGACCTTGATGATTGCGCGTTTGCTCGCGACGCACGAACCGCTCACGCCTGAATGCGTCGCCGA
>CAZPIR010000473.1:0-3498 GCA_964586085.1 uncultured Anaerolineaceae bacterium
GGCTATTGCATATCGGCAACCTGTCCCACCGAGGGCACGACAACGGCTGGCACAGACTTCATTCCGCCGTATTTGAAATTTGCCGATCCCTGGATTGGCGAAACAGCGAGTGATAATGCACTCGTTGCATTCAATACCACGACCAATTTGCCGGAGATGGCGATTGGGCGTTTGCCGGTGAACAGCACCTCCGAAGCAGATGCGATGGTCAACAAAATCATTGCCAACGAAACGACTCCGACCAGGGGCAGTTGGCGTGGCACGATTACATTTTTATCGGATAACACATATAACGAGAGCGGCGGGATGGATAGTTCGGGCGATTTCTGGGGCTACTCGGACGAGGTGGCAAGCAGTTCGCAGTTGATGCCCAACACGTTCATCGCCGATCGCATCTATTACAATACGTGTGATCCAAATTCATACCCCTGGTGTAATTTAGCCAATCCGCCGTACCCGCCGTACACGACCGGGTCAGATACCAAAACAGGTTTGCTTGCCAGCATCAATAATGGACGCTTGGTCGTCAATTATGTCGGTCATGGTTCGATCTTGAATTGGGGTGGAGAATTATTTTTGAGCGCGAGCGACGTAGCATCGTTTACGAATACAGGTAAACCGATGATGGTGTTGGAGATGACCTGCTATACCGGCTATTTCCATCACAACAATCAGGGCTTTTCGAGCATCGCCGAAACGAATGTGCGCGCAACAAACAAGGGCGCGCTGGCTAGTTGGTCGGCGAGTGGTCTGGGTGTGGCGACGGGGCATGACTTTATGAATCGTGGGTTCTTTTTATCCGTCATGTTGCCGGGTGTGCATCAAATCGGACCAGCGACCGTGATGGGCAAACAATTTTTGTACTCGAGTAGTGGTGGCGTGGCGTTGGACTTGCTAGAGACATTCAACTTGCTCGGCGACCCGGCATCGCGCCTGGCGTTTCAACCAAATCTTTTCCTGCCGACGATTCGCAAATGATTGTGCGTGCGCCTAGTACTGGGGCGTGATAGCGCGATAAGAATGACCGACTATTGATTTTGATGCGATTGCCGCGTATAATCTGAAATGACTAGAGTAGAAACAACTGCGCGCGTGTTGGTGATGAATGATTTGATCGGTGAGCATTTGCGCGCAGGACGTGCCGTGCGCTTTACCATTCCAACTACGAGCATGATGCCGACCTTCAAACCCGGCGACATCGTAGTGGTTCAATCGTATGATTCATCCTTGTTGCGGGTGGGCGATATTGTGGTGCGTCAGGTCGAAGAGGTGTGGGTGGCGCATCGCTTGGTCGAGCACCGGGTTGTAACAGATCAGGTTGTGTGTGTGACCAAAGGTGACCACCAACCGCATCGGGATCGCGTGTGGCACGCCGCATCACGCGAGGGCGTGGTGATCACACTCGAAAATAACGGGCAGGTAAAAAATTTACGCGCACGGCAGATTAAAATTCTTTATCAGTGGATCGCGCAACTTTCGCGTGCGGAAGCGTACTGGGCTGAAGCACCACGCACGTTTTTACGTCGCGGGGCGCGTAAAGCGTGCCATCTCTTAATGATTGCCATTGCGTCCATAGCGCGATGGATTGCTAGGTAGGGCGGGGCATATGCAAATCATCCGACAGCAATTCTTTAATCCAATCGTGTTAGCCGTTCTGGGTTTGGTGTGTTTGTTCGTCGCGTCGTACGTCCAGGTCTCGGCGAATGTGACGCTCCAATCGTTTACGGCGACACCATCGAGCACCAAGATTCAACTCAAGTGGACGACGGCATCGGAAACGAACACCAACACTTTTAATCTGATGCGTGCGGAAGCGCAGTCAGGTCCGTTCACTAAATTGACTTCTCTTCCCGGATGTCCCGGCGGTTGCATTACTGGCGGAACTTATAATTACGAAGACGCGGCGGCGGCCGCGGGCAAAAAATATTATTACAAGGTCGAAGCTGTCAGTTCCGGCGGTACGCAACAATCGTCCGTCGTCCAGGCGCAGTTGAGCGCAGCGACCAGCACGCCGCAACCGTCGGCGACCAAGACGAGCACACCGCAACCCACCGCGACGAAGACGAATACGCTTGTGCCTGGTGCGCCCACGTTCACGCCCGCGCCGACTAACGCGCCCACGCCAACCAATGCGCCACTCCCGAGTGCCACGCCCACGAACACACTCGTGCCCGGCGCGCCAACCTTTACGCCCATCCCGGCGAGTCAGCAAACACTCGCCGCCGCGAACGTGCGCGCTACGGCTACGGCGCAACGCATTGCGGTTGCCAAACCTGGCACGAGTTCATCGGCAAATGTGCCGCCACCCGCCGGGGGCAATAATCCGTCCGCGCCATCTGCTTCTGCGCCGGGAGCGCGTGCGCCTCAAGCGGTGAACGAACCGGTTGAGGACGAAGAAGAAATCCTTGAAGAAGAGATGGTGAGCGAGGAAGGCACGCCGGTGGCGTGGCGTTCGTTAGCGACTGCCGGCATCGTCCTCGCTTCCGGCGCGATTGGTGTGTTGGGTATCGCGTTGCTGGGCATTGCGGCAATCATCTTTTTGCGCCCGCGAGCGCGATGATCAAATCATTCTTGCGTTTGGCATGGCTCATCCTGGTTCTGGTGGCGTGCACACCCAATGCCGCGCCCGAACCCACTATCTCGACGCCGTTAGCCACGCCCACCCCCGCGCCGGTCGTGCCGACCGTTGCGCCGCTCGCCACGCCGCGTTTCAAAATTTCTGTTACGTCCACCGGCATGTATCGTGTGACGGCGAATGCGCTTCGCACTGCCGGCGCGAATCTCGATGCGCTTGACCTGGGAACGTTGCAACTGTTCCAGGGCGAGCGCGAAATTCCCCTGCGCGTTCTCGGCGACAAGACCAACCTCACGCTCGATTTTTATGGCGAAGCATCCAAGTCGCCGTACTCGGCATTAAATGTTTATTGGCTGACCTGGGGTGCGCGTGCCGGCAAGCGCATCCGCGAAAGTGCCGCGCCGGCATCGAGTGGTGCGCCCAAAGATTCGTTTGCCGAAACCCTGCGTGTGACCAAGCCGACGATGTACGCGATCCAAGCCGGCGCGTTGAATGATCGCTGGTTCTGGCAAGCGTTGAGCGCGCCGATGACGACGACGATTCCCATCACGGTGCCTGCCGCGCTCACATCCGCCGCGCGCGTGCAAATCAATTTGTGGGGCACGACCCAGGATCCGGTTTCACCCGATCATCACATCACCATTTTTCTAAACAACACGCGTGTTGCCGACGACAAATGGGACGGGCAGGGTGCGCACACGATCACCGCGATGATTCCGGCGAACGTGCTCAAAGCCGGCGAAAATAGTTTGCGGCTCACCGCGCCCGGCGACACGCGCGCGCAAGCCGACTTGGTTTTACTGCGCGGCGTGGACATGTTTTATACGCGTCGCCTCACCGCGCAAGACGATTCGCTCACCTTCGAGACAATTGCCGGCGCGCATCGCGTGGATGGTTTTAGCGGCGATGCACTAGAACTGTAT
>CAZPIR010000474.1:0-3497 GCA_964586085.1 uncultured Anaerolineaceae bacterium
TTTTCCCAATTTATTGGCAAACGCGCAAGTGGCTGGGACGCTGGTTCGCCGTGGTCTTGGCAATGGCTTTTTTACTGTTTCCCGCGCTCGGCTATGTGAACCTGTACGATTTTCACGAGATCGCGATTGCCATGCCGCTGTTGTCCTTAGCCACCTTTTTTTTGTTGCGCCGGCTGGATTTGCCTATGCTCGTCTGTCTGGCAGTGAGTATGTTGGTGAAAGAAGAAATCCCAATTATTGTCGCGGCGTTTGGCGTTTTTATTTTCATATTCCAGCGGCGTCGTTGGTTTGGTTTGGCATTGACGCTTGTCGGGGTTGGTCTGTTCTTTTTCTTGTTGCTTGGGGTCTTGCCATTTTTCTATGGTGGGGAATATTATTACGTGAATCGGTACGGCATGTTGGGCAATAGCATCATCGGGATTTTGCAAACGATGGTGACGCGCCCAGACCAGGTTTGGCAGATATTAACCTTGCCGGGCAAGATTGAATTTGTTTTGCATTTGATGGTGCCACTCGCCTTGATTCCTTTTGCTGGCATAGATATCTTGATCTTGGCATTGCCGTCGCTCGCCTACCTTTTGCTGTCTGATGCTGATGTGCAAACCTCGATTCGCTCGCAGTACAGTGCTGTCCTCATCCCATTTCTTTTTTTTGCAACGTTGGTCGGCGCGAGGCGTGTGTTGCATCAAGCATCATCTGCGCGACGAGTGGGTCTAGCGACACTGTTGGCAGTGGCTACGCTGGCTAGTTATTTTTTGTTTGCGCCGGGTCCGCTTTCGAGAAATTTTCCTCGCGATCCCAGCCCGGTTGCACAAAGACCGGACGAGTCGGCGTTTACGTTCGACGACCATGCTCGAACGGCTCGCGCAATGATTGCGCGTGTGCCACCGGTAGCGACGGTGTTGACGGAAACCGATGCCATGGCACAATTTTCAGATCGGCGGCACGTGTACGAATTTCCTTCGATCTCGGATTATCGTCGCGCCGAGTACTTGTTCGCGCAAAAAGAATTGTTTGGCTACAACCTGCACAAATCAATCTGGGACGACTGGTTGGCGACCGGCTATTTTGAAACGCTGGACGAGACGGATTCATTTTTGCTTGCGCGCCGACGGCTTGCCGAAAATGCCTCGCAGATTCGCTTTGGCGATCAAATGACTTTGACCGGGACGGCAATTCCCAACGCCGAAAGTTTGACGGGTGGAATGCTTGTGCGCCCGATTGTGTTTTGGCAGGCGAATCAAACAATCGAACTCCGTTATGTGTTTACGTTCGACCTGGTAGATATGCAAGGACATGTGTGGGCGAGCACGTCGGGCGAGCCGCATGAGGGCGAGGCGCGGACCGATCAATGGCAAGCCGGCGAAATGGTCGGCGATCAAGTGGCGTTGCGTTTGCCGGTGACGATGCCCGCCGGCGAATATGCGATTGTGCTGAGCGCGCATGAATGGGCAGACTCGGACAAATCGCTCGCTTTGTTTGATGCGCGTGATAATGCTTTGGGATATGACACCCAGATTGGTTTGGTGCATGTCGCAAAAAACAAAGCGGCGTTTACGGCGAATGAGTTGGCAAAAGAGCAACCGCTCGTCGCGCAGTTTGCGGACATGCGCGAATTGCGTATGCTGGGTTTTGTGCCGCCGCGTCCCAGCATCACGCCGGGTGAATTGTTCCAGGTTGGCGTCTACTGGCGCGCGCGTGCCAAGCCGCAAGGCGATTACGTTGTCGCGATTCAATTGTGTGATCCGTTCGGCAAAATCGCGTTTGAGCATGCCTCGCGTCCGGCGAATGACACGTACCCCACAACGGACTGGGATGTTGGCGAGGTTCTGCTCGATTGGCACGATTTCAATTTGCCGCGCGACCTCGCGCCGGGTGAATATCAAATTTTTGTCGTGTTGCGCGAGTGTGAGAAACCGTTGGGCGAAATTCGCATCGCATCGCTGAGTGTGGTAAAATGAAAATAACTTGGAGGCACAATGGCTGATAAATTTGAATTGCGTTGTTACGCGTATTTGGATCGCATGCAACCGCAGTACGCCGCGTTCGTCGGCACGATCACGCAGGGCGATTTGCCGGTGCAAGGTATGGCGGATTTGTACATCGAAGTGGCGCCGGGCAACGAGGTGTTTCGGCTCGTGGACATTGCGGTGAAAGCGACGCGTGCCAGACCGGGAGCGCAACTGGTCGAGCGCGAGTTTGGCATGTTTGAAATTCATTCGCACGACCAAGCCGAAGTGATCGAAGCGGGCAAGGTTGTCCTGGATCGGCTCGGCTTGAAAATTTCAGATCGTAAAAAACCGGAAATCGCGTCCGTCCAGGTTATTACGAATGTGGACCCGTACCAAGTGCAGTTGTTGAATCGTTTTCGTCGTGGCGCGATGCTTGTCGCCGGCGAAACCTTGTTCATCCTCGAATGCGCGCCCGCCGCGTACATCAATCTCGCGGCGAACGAAGCGGAAAAATACGCGAACATCAAGATCATTCACATCTCATCGGTCGGACGCTTTGGGCGCATGTGGCTCTCTGGCACCGAAGCCGAAATCCTTGCGGCAAAGCAAGCGGCTGTGCAAGCGTTGGAATCTATTGAAGGTGTGTAGGGTAGAATTCAGAGTTCAGTAGTCAGAATTCAAAAGAGGGACGATGGCGAAGACGATTTATACCGAGCGCGATGTGGAAGATTTGGCGCGGCGCGGTCAAAAAGAAATTTTGATTACGGATGATGTGTACGTGACCGATGTGGCGCGCGAACGTGCCGAGAAACTGGGTGTGACGTTACGCGCTTCGTCTGCGTCCGTGTCCGGCGTAGCGCGCGCATCGGCATCCACATCTGCGTCGCCTGCGCCGCGTGCCGATGCCGAGCAAGTTGTCGCGCAAGTCAAAGCCGAAGTACTCGCGAAACTCGGCGCGAGCGTGGACGCCGCGTTGATTGATCGCATTGTGCGCCGCGTTGTGAGTCAGTTGAAATGATCCTGGGTCAAGTGCTCGGACAAGTGATTGCGACGCTCAAGGACGAGACGTTGCGCGGACGCAAACTGCTCATCACGCAACTGCTCAACCACAAACGCGAACCGATTGGTCGCCCCCAGGTCGCGATTGAAACGGTGGATGCCGGCGTCGGCGATTTTGTGTTTCTCGTTCGTGCGCGCGATGCGTCATTCGCGGTTGTGCCGAATGCGCCGATAGACCTCGCCATCGTCGGCGTGATTGATCACATTGACACGATTGACCCGGGCGATTTGGAATTGCCGCTCGGCGAAACCTGGTTTACGTGAAATGTTAATCGCTAAAGTGATTGGCACGGTCGTCTCGACGATCAAACATCCCGCATTTCACGCGCAGAAAATCATGCTCGTGCAACCTTTACATTTGCCCGGCGAAAAGCCAGAGGATGCGCTAATTGCGGTTGACCTCGCGCATTCCGGAGTGGGCGATGTGGTATTGGTGTGCCAGGAAGGTGGCTCGACGCGCCAAATCATCGGCATCAAGGATCAGCC
>CAZPIR010000475.1:0-3491 GCA_964586085.1 uncultured Anaerolineaceae bacterium
CTCGGCATCGTACACGGCGGTGGCGTTCAGCATCACCGGCAAGATGGTGCCATCCTTGCGAATCATTTCATGCTCAATTTCTTTGACCCAGCCCCGCGTCATAAAGCCGGCAAAATTGTCGGCAAACATTTGCTGACTTGCCGGTGTAATCAGGTCGCGGAAATGTTTGACGCCGAGGATTTCTTCGCGCGTATAACCGAGCCAATCCAGTTCGGTTTGATTCATGCGGACAATCATGCCGTTGGCGTTGAGCGAATGATAACCGCACGGCGCGTTGTCGTACAGGTCTTGCACCTGAGCACTGCGCTCTTGCACGCGCTGTTCGAGCGTTTGATTCAGTTCTTGCAGTTCTTCTTCGGCGTGCTTGCGTTCGGCGAGTTCCTTTTGCACCCGGGCGAACAGGTGCGCGTGCGCCATCGCGTTGGCGGCATACAAGGCAAGCGATTCGAGGAATTGCAAATCGGGTGGCGTGTAAGCGTTGTGCTCGGTGCTCATCACTTGAATTACGCCGACAACCTTGCCATCGAGTTTGAGCGGGACGATGAGCACGGATTGCGGAGACTCGTCCTCGTCATCTTGTACTGATGGAGTTTGGATGGTGCCATCTTCATCAACAAAATAGTTGGTGGTTGCGGTTTTCAATTGCGCGGCATAATCGTTGAGCAACAGCGGCTCGCCACTGCGAATGACCCGGCTTTGCGTCCCGCGTCCTTCGCCTTCAAGCGGGATGGGTGGAAAGGTCGTCGCATCCAATTCTTCTTGCGGGCTGAGCGCATAGACGCAGCGAATCAGTTGTTGGCTTGCCTCGTAATTCGAGACAAAAATAAAATCACACGGCATTGCGCGCCGGACAATTTGCGCGAGCGTAGAGTAAATCACACGCAGGTCGAGTGTGGTGCTGAGTTCGCGTCCGGCTTGCGCCAGCAGTTCCAGGTGTTTGTTGCTGGCGCGGAGCGCGTCGTTCACACGTTTGCGCTCGGTAATGTCGCGCATCACGGCGATGATGCTCTTGACGTTGCCGGCGTTATCGTACATACGATTGGTGATGATTTCGCCAAAGAAGCGAGTGCCATCCTTGCGACAGAGTTCGTATTGTGCGTCGTTAAAAGGCTTGGCGCGCAATACATGTTGCCAGTTATTCATTACATGTGCGTGTTCGTGCGGCGGGAAATACTCCAACAGTGATTTACCGACCAAGTTATCGGTTGGCGCGAACCCAAACATTTCCAATGCTCTGGGCGAAGCGAACTGCAGGCGACCTTGCGGGTCTAACAAAGAGATGCCATCCGGCGAAGCGGCGACGAGCGCGCGGTACAATTCCTCGGCTTGTTTGCGGGCGGTCAGGTCAAAGCCAAAGAGCGCGATGCGTGTGACCTGACCTTGGGCATCCAGCACCGGCGCGGCGGATGTAAAATAAGTGCGGTCCTCGCGCGTGTCTTCAAAAGCGACGGGTTGCCTGGTGCGAATGAGTTGAGCAATGTGTTCTTTGCGTTGTTCGGCGAGTGCGGGCGGCATGAAATCGTACACACATTTGCCCACGAGTTGTTCGGGGGTGGTGTGCATCCGACGTGCAACGGTCGGGTTGGCGACAACGACCGTGCCATCTGTTTCGATCAAGAGGACCGATTCAACAATCGTATCGAGCAGGACGCGAAAATTTTCCTGGTTGAGATGCAAGGCTTGTTCGGCTTGTTTGCGTTCGCTAAGCTCGCGGTCGGCGCGCGCGAGGGCAAGTTGTGTCGAGCGCGAACCCAGGAAGCTCAATCCGCCGGTGAGTATGAAAATTACCGTGTAGGTGAACCATTGCGTCCATCCTACGGTGTGATCCGGCGCAGGCAACCAACCGGCATTTTCGGCGACGATCAAACCCAGTGTCATTACGGAACTGGAGATCGCGCTGATGATAATGCCCGACAGATCGAACAACAAGCCGGCACAGATAATCACAATCAAATAGATGGCGGCGGTGGGGGTGCGAATTGTGCCCAAACTTGCAAGGATCCCTGTGACGGTGATCAAGCCCAGGATGACGAGACCCGCGCTAGCCAATTTCACTTTACCCAAACGCATTGTAATCAGCAAAGCCACGCTGAGGAACACCGCCATTCCATTTACCAGCAACACGGTAATGGGAGTGTTGCTTTCCAACACGTCGCGAATCAAGAGCAGAGTGGCAAACGCAATGATTCCCCATAACACAATATTGAGCAAACTCGCGCGACGGGTTTGGGTCTCATCGTGCGGAAAAACCGGCGGGACAAACCATCGCCGGACTCGTTGAATCGGGACGCGCAATGAAAAATATGACTTTGGGTTGGACATTGTCACCTCAAGGTAAAATAAAAACCTGTCCCCCCGCGCGCGTGGGACAGGCGATTCGTCAGAGTATGATTTCCCACATCGGCGGCTCGGCGGGCATATTCACAGTTGAAGACAGCCCCGTAGCTTTGCGTCCCTGCCTTTCGACAGGTTTGCCATTATCGTTGGACGATTTACTCTGCGAATAATTTAAACGAGAGTGCGTTTGCTGTCAATAGAGAAACCTGGGCTAATGGGACAATCGCCTTAGAGCCTATCCCAAAAACCTAGCGGTGATGATCGCACAGGCGAAATGAACCAAGGCTTCGTAATTCTCGGCTTTTTTTCCCAGCGGATTTTCAAGGCACGGAATCGATTGTGCCATGAGTTGGTGCGTTCAATCACCCACCGCCGCGCCGGATGACGACGGCCCGCCACGGGCGGTGGCGCAGGTTCGCCACGTCGCCGACGATGGGCGATGTGCACACGATATCCCAAGCGGCGAGCGACCTGACGCACTTCATCATAATCGTAGCCTTTATCGGCGCAGAAATGACGTACCACTAAATGACCCAGACGGTCACGCCAGGAGCGGCGAATCACCAAGTTGAATAACGTGGCTTCGGCGCATTGGTAATCCGGCGTGTTGGCGCCAGACAAGGTGAGTGCCAGTGGCACGCCACGCCGGTCCACCAAGACATGCCGTTTGCTACCCGACTTGGCGCGGTCAGTCGGATTCTTGCCTGTTTTTGCACCCCCCAAGGGAGCGGGAATGATGGCACTGTCCAAGATTTGCCAGTTCCACGCAATACCGCATTTTTGATCGTAGGCGCGGACGCGATCTGCCCAAACCTGTTCAAAGACGCCGCACGCTTGCCATTCCTGAAACCGGCGATGACAAGTACTGCCCGAACCGAACTCGGCGGGAATCGCCTTCCATTGACAACCGGTGCGGAGGCGATAGACCAGGCCACCGAGTACTTGCCGAAAAGAAACAATTGGGCGTGACTGCCGGCCAGGTGGTGGTTCGGGCGGCAGGTATTTCAGAAACACCGTCCATAACTTGTCCGAGACTCGCCCGAAGAGGTTAATTCGTCGTTGCCGTTGTTGGTGCGCTTTCAACTCCCGCCGACGGATTTTCTGACCATGCGTTAGATGTGCCATAGGGTTGATCCTCCAGGCACATTGTATCC
>CAZPIR010000476.1:0-3462 GCA_964586085.1 uncultured Anaerolineaceae bacterium
GGTGATGCGCGGTCTGATACCACTGCGCGAACATCATCGCCTGGTCGAGTGTGCCAGTCATGCGAAAGCCGTTGCGCCATGCGAGCGGCACGGCAAGCACGGTAAAATCGCCCTTGTCCTGCGCGATGGTTTTGTAGACTTGTGGAATGCGAAATTCGGAGAGCGGAAGAACGGCGAGATGCTCGGATATAGTTAAAAGTAAAAAGCTAAAAGCGAAAAGTGTCGCCCACTTTGTACTTTTTATTTTTAGCTTTGAACTTGTAAACACAATTCCGTACCCAACCAAAATCGCTAACGCCAGCGTCACCATCACACTCCAGCGACTCGGATAGCGATTGCATTTGACAAATGGAATTTCGAGCAGGAGGTCGAACGGCATTGGCAAATCGAATTGCTTGCCATTCACAATGAGCGCGGGACCGAGTGAAATCAAAATAAAAATCGCGCCGAACACGCCCCAGATGCGCGCGCGCGGAAATTTCCACAGCGCAAGAATCGCGAGCACGAGCGCGACGAAACCCAGGTACGCAAAATTCACGTACGCAAAATGAAACCGGGATTCAAGTCCGCCCAAAATCGGATTGAGCTTGCTCGGCACAAAAAAGCCCAGCACATCGCTTGAAAACACATCGGCAAAGCCGAGACCTTGCTGAATGAAATCGCCCTCGGTGAGCATGTCCTGAATCATCGCGGCGAGAATCGGGGACATGGGAATGGTGAACGTGATAACGGCGATGACGAATGACCAAAGACGAACAACGAACGACGGAGGACGGAAACGATTCACCGTGAGCCAGTAAATTAAATAAATGGCGGTGAAGATGATAAGGAAAGAAGCATAAATAAATTCGCTCAGGGCTTGAAAGAGGAGAAACAAACCAAGTAAAAAGCCATAGCGAAACACAATTCGTAATTCGTAATTCTGGATTCTGGATTCCTGTAACGGTGCGATCTTTAATAAAAAGAACACATAGTACGGAATCCAGTGCGAACTCGCGATGTTAAACTGACCGAGCGAGACGTAGAGCATCTTATTCGCCGAGAACGCATAGAGCGCACCGGCAATAAATGACGCCCACTCGATTGTAGAATTCTCAATGGCGAATTGTGAATTGCGAATTGTGAATTTGGTTAATAGATACGCGCCAAACCCGCCGACGACAAACGAAAACCACACATTCGCGTTCGTGGCAATCACGAGGTTCGTCGCGTACTGGAGCGGAATCGAGAGAAAGGCGTTGAGATAGGTGAGCGTGTAGAATGCGAGGTTGATGCCAATCGGATAAAACATGTGCTGGGTGTAGATGGGACTCTGACCCAGGTTGATGATCGCATACGGCACCCACCACAAATTCCACGCGAGCGCGGGATCGTCGCCCCCGTCGCCGGGAACGTGCGTGGTGAAATGCAGAATGAGCGGATACGTCAACGCAATCGCGAGTACGAAATACGCAACGAGCGCAATCACATCGGCGCGAAAACTATTCTTCACGCTAACTCTCGTTATTTCGCGCTCGTCGCTTTATCACGACCAGGCACTTGATGACAATGCCGGCAACGCGCTTCGTACACTTCGCTCGCACCGACCAGAATGACCGGGTCGTCGTACTTGGCGGGCGCGTCGTTAATCAAGCGTTGCGTGCGCGATGCCGGTTCGCCACACACCACACAAATCGCCGAGAGCTTGTCCACATGTTCCGCGTTCGCCATCAACAACGGCATCGGACCAAACGGCTCGCCGCGAAAATCCAGGTCGAGTCCGGCGACGATGACACGAATGCCCCGATCCGCAAGCAGGTTGACGACCTCGGCAATTTTCCAATCAAAGAATTGCGCCTCGTCCACCGCAATAACCGTCGTGTCCGGCGCAACCTGAGGCAGAATCTGGTTCGCGTCTTGGACCGGGATCGCGTTCCAATTCACGCCACTGTGCGAAGCAACCTGGCTTTCGCCGTACCGCGTGTCGAGCCGATGCGAAAACACCTGCACATGCTGGCGCGCAATTTGCGCGCGCCGAATACGCCGAATCAACTCTTCAGTTTTGCCGGAGAACATCGAGCCGCAAATCAGTTCAATGTGCCCGCGTGAGCGCAGAACGCGTTCGCGTTCGACTGTTGCATCCATCTTGGCTTCTCCTTAAAAAAAAGAGACAGAGGATTTGCCTCTGTCTCTTGGCTATGCTGTCGTTATTCCGCCGGTTTGGCTTCGGCTTGAGGTCCGTCACTCGCAACGGCGAGCGGCAAGTCCGCAGGCGATTCGATTTCCGCTGGCGCGGTTTCGACCTTGCGACCCTTGCGGCGTTCTTTTTTCACGCGCTTGTCTTCAACTGCCGCTTGCGTCGCGGCGATCTGCTCTTTCGCGGTCATGCGCTTGTTGAAACGCTCGACCTGACCCGCCGTGTCCACGATGCGTTGTTCGCCCGTGAAGAAAGGATGGCACTTGTTGCAAACGTCGGTGTGAATTTCTTTTTTGGTGGATGCGACGCGCCAGGTGTTGCCACACGCGCAAGACACAATCGCATCGGGATACCAGGTGGGATGAATTCCGTCTTTCACTTGAACCTACCCTTAGTCTGCCTTTGGCAGAATGCTAACTTGCTTTTTCACTTTGCTGAATGGTTCGAACTTGACCGTGCCGGCAACCAACGCATACAAGGTATCGTCTTTGCCGAGACCGACGTTCAAGCCGGGGCGAATGTGCGTGCCGCGTTGGCGAACGATGATCGAGCCAGCGGTCACCACTTCGCCATCATAGCGTTTGACGCCCAAACGTTGCGCATTACTATCACGACCATTGCGCGAAGAGCCGCCACCTTTTTTGTGTGCCATCTCATTACTCCGTTTTGGAGATTGAAAATCAGAAATTGAAAGTTGGGATTTTGCCTAACATCCAATTTCCAACGTCCAATTTCTTATCCTTTGATTTCTGCAATTTCCAAGCGCGTAAATTGCTGACGATGCCCGATCGTTTTGCGGCGGCGATGTTTGTTGCGATAGTCAAAGTGCACGACCTTGTCGCCTTGCCCTTCGCCGACGACCTTTGCGACGATTTCTGCGCCCGCCACCATCGGCTTGCCGACGGTCACATTGCCATCGCGTTCGAGCATCAAAACACTGGTCAGCGTCACTTGATCGCCAACCGCGTTCGGCAATTTTTCAACTTCGATTTTGTCGCCTACGGCGACGCGGTATTGTTTACCGCCGGTCTTGAGTACAGCGTACACAGCGTCCTCCAATTCCAATCCAACTGTCAACGGCGCAGGATTATACTTGCGATGATAGTTTTTGTCAAAAGTAAACCCCAGAGCGGTGACTCTGGGGAATTCCGCCATGCCGAGCCAGGGACTTGAACCCTGATGGACTTGCGCCCACACGCCCCTGAAACGTGCGCGTCTGCCAGTTCCGCCAGCTCGGCGTTCGCAGTGCATTGTATCCACAAGCCGCAATTTGTCAAACGCTCTGC
>CAZPIR010000477.1:0-3459 GCA_964586085.1 uncultured Anaerolineaceae bacterium
CGGCGACAATGTTGAATTCGCTGATGCTGCGCGCCGAGCCGCGACTTTCTTCTGCGCCATAATGCACGGCAACCGCTGGACGATAATACTCATCGGTCAAACGACTCGCCACGAGACCGACAATGCCTTCAAGAAATTCCGGTGCAGTGACAAAAAGCAATCGTTCGCTATCCGCCGCGCCCGCCACCGCTTCGCGCGCGCGTTGTGCCAGGTCGTTCGTCAAACGTTGTCGCTCGCGATTCGTCTCTTCGAGTTTGCGCGCGAGATTGTCGGCTTCGCCGGGATACTGGGTCGTCAACACATCGTACGCCATCAACGCATGTTCGAGGCGTCCCGCCGCATTCAATCGCGGACCGAGCGTGAAACCAATCGAGCCAGTGTCGAGGGTTTCGGGTCGCACACCGGCTTGGCGCAACCAGGTCGTACAAATCATCGTCAGAAATTTCGGCGGGCGATTTGCGAAGCGGCGCTTTTTCTTCGACACGCATCAACGCCTGCGCGAGTTTGAACGCGACACCGACGCCGGACAATTCTTTCGACGAGTACGGACACCCAGGTTGTTTCGGATTGATGACGGCAAACGCATCCGGCAATTCGTCGCTCGGCGCGTGGTGATCGGTCACAATCATGTCGAGTCCGATCTGTTTGCCGAACGCAACTTCGGGAAGCGAACGCACGCCACAGTCCACCGTCACCACCACGCCGACGCCCTGCTCTTTCAACTGCGCGAGCGCTTCTTTGTTCAGACCATAACCTTCATCAATGCGATGCGGAATGTACGGTTTGACATCCGCGCCCAACGCTTCGAGTGTTTGCACGAGCAACGCCGTCGCCGTTACGCCGTCCACATCGAAATCGCCATAGACCGCGATGGGTTCATGCGCGCGCATCGCACGCCGCAAACGCTCGACCGTTTCGTTCATGCCGCGCATCGTGAACGGATTGCCGGCAAGCGAATCGGGAGTCAGAAACACGTCTACCTGTTCCGGGGTCGTGATATTTCGATTGTGCAAAATTTGGACGAGCAGTGGATTAAGTTGAGGAAAGCGTGCGAGCGTGAGGGATGACACGCGCGCGGCGATTTGCCATCGTTTGGTTTTAGGTGGCACATCATCTCCGTTGCAATTGATTATGGCGTCAAGCCGCGCGGATTTTACCACGATGCGAGTTTCCATGCAAAAAAGAAAAAACCCTTTGGGTTGTTCAAACCCAAAGGGCTGTGCGCATACCTTAAAACAATCCGCGCACTGTTAGCGTAAAGCCGAAAATCGCCAGCGGGATGCCGATGATCGCGCCGACGAGCGTGACAGATAACACGACGCCGACAATCATCAACACGATTCCCAGGATTACCGCGAGCAATCGGCCGGTCAATTCAAAGATGAATGTGACCAATCGCCAGATCGCTTTAAAAGGCGCGAGCAAAATTTGCATGTTTCACCTCAAGACCACGACCACCGACCGCCGCAAGATATTTTCTGCAGTCAGCCGTCGGCGGTCATGTTTTCAACTCATCCTTGTACGGCGCGATCCACCACAACGCGAGGTAGATCACAAGACCGATGCCGCCCCACAAGGTGGCGAGCACAAACACGAGCCGCACGAGTGTTGGGTCAATGTCGAACAAGTCTGCCAAGCCGCCGCACACGCCACCCAACATTTTTTCGGTGCGACTGCGATACATTCTACGAGCCATCGTAACCTCCCTTTCACAATACATCTACGTAGAAAGAAGGAATTGGTTACAAGCAAATTCAATTGGACGCGGATGAACGCAGACAAACGCGGATTTTTATTTTTCTGTGAGCAATTTACTTTTTATTTCAGCAAGCAACGCCGGCAACGCTACGCCGGATTTTTCGCGCACAATCACATCCGCAAGTGACGAGACCGGTGTTTCGTCCGGATTGATTTCGACGACGAACGCATTCGCCCGTTTGGCAATGCGCGGAAGCGACGCCGCCGGTTCGACGAGCGCGGACGTGCCAATCGTGAGCAAGACATCACACTGCATCGCCGCACGAATCGCACGTTCGAGTGCATCGCTCGGTAAAGATTCGCCGAACCAGACTACATCCGGTCGCAAGTACGCGCCACAACGCGCACACGTGAACAAACCGTCGCGCATGTGCTGGTCGTCGCGTGGCATCATTAGATTTTCACGTGAACATTTGTCGCGCGCAAGATTGCCGTGCAATTCAATCACCTCACGCGAACCGGCGCGTTGATGCAAGCCGTCAATATTTTGCGTGACAAGCACAAAACCTGGAAACAATTTTTCAAATTCGGCGAGCGCGGAATGACCTGGGTTTGGTTGCTTGCCCGCACACAACTCGCGCCGCCACGCGTACCAATCACACACCAACTTGGGGTTACGTGCGAATGCTTCCGGCGTCGCCAGTTCGGTCGGGTCGTACTGCGCCCACAAGCCGGTTTGTGCGTCGCGAAAAGTGGGAATGCCACTCTCGGCCGACACGCCCGCGCCAGTCAGCGCGACGATGCGCGAGGTGGCACAGAGGCGGGTAACGATGTTTTGCAAATCCAATTGGCTCTCCTTGATGAAATGACACGGAGACAAGGAGAGCGGGAGAAGATTCTCCCCCTCTCCCACTCATTACTGCGGTGCGAAAAACGCTGGCAGAAAACCACGCCAGTATTTGCGCAAGACCGCCGCGACCGGCTTTTCCGAATAATCGAGCCGGAAAAATCCAAAATGATTTTCCGGCGAATCGGTTTGAATGGGTGGATTGCCGGCAAGCCCAATCGGAAAATCTACGAGCGCCCAGGGAACCGAGCCGCACATCTTGTTTGCTTCGAGCGTGGCGAGCACGGTTTCGTAATGCCGTGCCTGATCGTACTCGGTGTTTGCGCCATCGGGTCCAGGTCCGCCGGTTGCGAGACCGAACTCTTGAAGCAAAACCGGTTTCGTTGTTTGCGCTTTGTAGAATTTCACCAGGTCGTTGAGTCGTTCGGCTTTGTCGTAAAAGTGGAAACACCAAAAGTCGAGATACTTGTCGAGCGCAGGCATAAATTGTCCGCGCGCGCGATCAATCCAGCCAATCGTTTGCAAATGATTTGGGTCGAGCCGGCGAATTTCTTCGGACACGTGCATGAAAAATGCGAGCACGGCTTGCGTATCAAATTGGCGGAGCGCGCGATCCGGCTCGTTCTGCAAATCCCAGCACAAGATGCGCGGATCGTTGATGAACGGCGGAACCAACTCTTCGAGGTACGCGTCGGCAATCCAGTGATTCTGCGGCAAGTAAAACGACCAGTCCATGCTGTCGAATAAAGTGAAAATCACTTTAAGGTCGAGCCGTCCGGCGATGTCGAGAAACTCGCGCACGTTGGCAACATAGGCGGCAATCGGCGCGACGTACTGATCGAGTCGTTGTTGTGCTTTGGTGTTGTCGAGCGAGGCGTTGATCCGGGCGAGGTGATCATAGACGTCGCGGAAGT
>CAZPIR010000478.1:0-3456 GCA_964586085.1 uncultured Anaerolineaceae bacterium
TACGCAAATCAAGGGCGAGAATGGCGTGCCGATTTATTTGCTCACACACAAGGTCGCGCCGATTCAGCAAAATTTTTATTTCGTCAACGATGGCATGACGTGCGACGGGCGTTACTTGTGGTTCTATTGCGCGTTTCCGCCGTCGCCCATTCGTTCGCTTGGCTTGATTGATTTTGAGGAGCAAACGGTTCGCCATTTCCCGGAAACCCAGTTCAGCGATGCGTCGCCGTTCGTTGACCCTGTGTCGGGTTTCGTTTACTGGGGCGCGCACGAGTCCATCTGGTGTCGCGGTCCGCACGAATCGGAAACGGTGCAATGTATCAACTCACTGCCCGCCGATGTGGTGCGCGATCGCAAGGTCTCTCGATTGGCAACGCATCTCAGTCGCTCGTCGAATGGCAAGGAATTTTTCATTGATGCGTCGCTCGGCTTGCAATGGGTCTTTGGCACACTGCCGATTGACGGCGGCGATTTTCAAATGTGGCAACGCTTTGATCGGAATCACAATCACGCGCAATTCAGCCCGACCGATCCCGACCTGGTTTTGTTCGCCGAAGAAAATCATCCCGACCCAATCACCGGTTTGACGTTTCCAATCATTGATCGCATGTGGTTGATTCGACGCGGCGAGAAAGCGCGCCCGGTGTACTCGACGCCGACACGCGTGACGCACGAGTGGTGGGACGAGGAGGACAAACATGTGTGGTGCGTGTGGGGCAATCAAGCGTGGCGCACAAATATCGTGACCCAGGAAATCGAAAAGATTGATTTTCCACAACACGTTTGGCACGCGCACAACAGTCGCGGAAGCAAATATATCATCGCGGATTCAAACGATCGCTTTTATCGCGGCTGTCCATCCTCGGTGAATTTTCTCAATCGTGTGACGGGCAAACACATTCGACTCATCAACCACGCGGAGACACAAGGCATCACTGGCGCACGCTATCACATTGACCCGCACCCGCGTTTTTGTTTCCAGGATCAGTTGATTGTCTTTACTACGGTCATTCGCGGGCAAGTGGATTTAGCATTCGTCAAGGTTTCTGATTTAATCGAGAGGAGTTGACGGCAGGAGGAATCCAGATGAATGATGTCATACTCGATTGGTTGCTCGAAAAAAACAATCCCTCGGTGCGCTATTTCACCTTGCGCGATTTGCTCAATCGCTCGGAGCAAGACCGTGATGTGCAATCCGCGCGACGCGCGATTATGCGGAGCGAGCCAATCAAAAAAATTCTTGCCGCGCAATCGCCTGAAGGATATTGGTTGAAACCCGGTCAAGGTTATGCCAAGTATCAAGGGACGATTTGGCAGATTCTCTTTCTTGCCGAGTTGGGCGCGGATGGAAACAATCGCGTGGTGCGTCGCGGCGTCGAGTACTTGCTCACACACGCGCTGGCATCGCACGGTGGATTTTCATGCATGGCGGGTGTGCCGCCTTCGGGCGCGGTCCATTGCCTCAACGGAAATTTAATTTGGGCGCTCGTCGCATTGGGCTACGCCGAAGATGCGCGCGTGCAACGTGCGACAGATTGGTTGGCGAGCGCAATTACCGGCGACGGTTTCGATGCGTGGTACGCGACCATGCTTTCGGGACCCAAGTTCGAATGCGGCGTGAACATGCAACAACCGTGTGCGTGGGGCGCAGTGAAATCGTTGCGCGCGCTCGCAAGTTTGCCGCCCGCGTTGCAAACACCCAAGGTCAAACGCGCGACGCGCCTCGGCGTTGAATTTTTGCTCAGCCGCGATCCGGCGCAAGCCGACTATCCGTTCACCGAGCGCGTCAATGGCGAGTGGTTCAAATTCGGATTTCCACTTTCGTACACATCGGATGTGTTGGAAACCTTGCTCGTGTTAACCGCGGCAGGTTATGCGCGCGACCCGCGTTTGCAAAATGCGCGTGTGTTCGTCGAATCGAAACGCGATGCGAACGGCAAATGGTTGCTCAAGCATTCGCTCAATGGAAAAATGTGGACGGACATTGAAGCCAAGGGCGAGCTAAGCAAGTGGATCACGTTACGCGCGTTAAGGGTAATTCACAACTAGTACACAATTTGGAATTTTTATTCATTGGAGGTGTTCAATGGGCGTTGGAAAAAAATGGGGTTCGGAATTGATTGATGGGCGCGACCCCGTGACGGGTGCGCGCGTGCGCCAGTTGACAAATTATATGGGGCACAGCAATCATTTTTATTTCACGTATCCGTGTTGGTACGACGACGGACGCAAACTCGTTATCGCATCCGACCGGGAAAATCGCACCAACTTCTTCGGCGTGGATTTGACGAACGGCGAAATTACGCAACTCACCGACCTCGACCCGGCGGACGGCAAAATCGGCGCGCAGTCCATGACGAAAAATCCGGTGCGCGAGGAAATTTTTTACTATCAGGGCAAGACGGTGTATGCGCTCGATCTCAAATCGTACGCGCGGCGTGCGTTGTTCACCATTCCAAATGGCTACAATCCGCAATCGGCGAATGCAACGGCTGATGGAAAATATCTTATCACCGGTTATACCGAGGATTTGTCCGCGCGATTCAACGTTGACCTGGGCAACGGCTACGTTGGTTTTCAAGAAATGTGCGAGGCGCATCCGCATTGTGTCATCGTGCGCATCTCGTTGGAGACCGGCGCATCGGAAATTATTCACGAGGACAAGTGTTGGATCGGGCACTTGAACACTTCGACCAAGTTGCCGCACATCATGACGTTTTGCCACGAGGGACCCTGGGATATGGTGGACAATCGCATCTGGGGTTTGGATTTGCAAACGCGCAAAACGTGGAAGATTCGCGCGACGGTTCCCGGCGAACGCGTCGGTCACGAGTATTGGATGGACGACGGCGAGCACATTGGTTATCACGGTTACGTCGCGAACGGCACGATCTACGGCTCGATTCGTTACGACAACACCGATCAGGTCGAAGCTCCATTCGATTTTCACTCGTGGCACTTTCACAGCTTTCGACTCGATCACGTCGTTGGCGATGGCGATGCGCAAAATGCGTACATCCTTTTGTGGCGCATGAAAGATGGCAAGTTCGAGGGACCAAAGGCGTTGGTGTGGCATCGTGGTTCGTTCCACACGCAACGCGCGCATGTGCATCCGTGTTTCAGTGCGGATGGCAAACAAATCGTCTACACGGCTGATCCTCAAGGATACGGTCAAGTATTCATCGTGGACATTCCGGATTGGGATTCGTTGCCCGATCGCAATTCGATTCCAGAGAGGAAAATATGATCGTCACCGAAATTCAAAAAAAAGGGCTGAGCAAATTCTTCGTTAGCGAGTCGGTTGATCCGCAAAAAGTGAGCGTGCACATTTCCGAAGTTGAACCCGGCAATCGCTCGCACGCCGCGCACACGCACAAGGGCGTCGAAACGTTTTACGTGTTCGAAGGTCAAGTCACGATTGAAGTGGAAGGCGAATTGTTTCCGCTCGATGCGAAT
>CAZPIR010000479.1:0-3447 GCA_964586085.1 uncultured Anaerolineaceae bacterium
TCTTTCACGATCTCGCCAACGCGTATGCCGGCATTCTTTCGCCGTCGGCTGTCAAAGCCGCGAACGACGACATTGGTCGCAAGCCCATCGGCACCGGTCCGTACATTTTGAAATCATGGCAAACCGGTCAGTTGATTGTATTGGAACGCAACGCCAACTATGTCAACTCGTTGAAATTTTTTGACAACAAGAGCGCGGCAAACATCACCGAACGCCGTTTCAAAATCATTCCCGAGTACGCGACTCAGCTCGCCGCACTCGAAGCCGGCGAAATTGATTACCTCGCGCTCCAAGCGCAAGACGTTGCCAAGTACAGCAAGGACGCGCGTTTCAAAATCTATGACAGCTTCACGACTGGTTTGACGTACCTGGGGTTCGACACCAAAAAAGCGCCGTTCGATAATGCCAAGGTGCGCCAAGCGTTGGCGTATGCCGTGAACAAGGAAGAGATTGTCCAGGTCGTATTCGAAGGCACGCTCGCCAAGGTCGCGTGTTGCGCGATTGCGCCGAGCATCCAAGGGTACGACGCCAAACTGAGCCAGTACGAACTCAAGTACGACACGGCGAAAGCCAAGCAATTGCTCGACGAACTGGGTTACAAGGTCAGCGGCAAGTATCGCACCGCGCCGGATGGCAAGCCGTTCCAACCAGCCATCTACACGACGACAAGCAACACACACGGCAAGATCGCCACACTTTTGCAAGCGCAATTCCAGGCGGTCGGCGTGGATATGCAAGTCAAGCAATTGGAATCCGGCGCATTGCTCGCGCTCACGCCGAAAGCCGAACACGATTTGTACTTGAACGGTTATTCGTGGAACGAGCCGGACATGTTCAGTCTGTTCCTTTCGTGCGACCGTCTTTCCGGTTCAAATCGCGTGTTGTACTGCAACCAGGATTTGGAAAAATTGATCGTCGCCGGACGCACGACGCTCGACCAAGCCAAGCGCATGCAAATTTATGCCGACGCGCAAAAGTTGGTCAGCCAAGAAGCGCCCTGGCAACCGCTGTACATGAACGTCAACAAAGTCGCGGTCAGCGCCAAGTTCCAAGGTTTGAAACAAGATCGCACCGGCGGTCTGATGTGGCACGACGCGTATTTCGTCAAATAGTCGGCTAGTCGCTAGTCGCGTAGTCGAATGATCAACTGATCAAACGACTACGCGACGATTCGACTAACAGATTCTTTGACTATTTGACAACATGACTCGCTATATCATTCAACGTCTCATCCTTGCTTTGCCGGTTTTGCTCGGCGTGTCGTTCCTGGTGTTCCTCATGGTGCAACTCGTGCCGGGTGATCCCGCACTCGTCCTTGCCGGCGACACCGCATCGAAAGAAACCGTTGACGCGCTCCGCAAAGAGATGGGACTCGATCAGCCCATTCCGATTCAGTACTGGCGTTTCCTCGAACGCCTCGCACAAGGTTCGCTTGGCAAATCCACGCGCACGCAACGCGAAGTGCTTGTCGAAATCGCGGACCGTTTTCCGTACACGCTCTTGCTCACCATTTCCGCCGTGCTCGTCTCGACGATTTTTGGCGTGAGCATGGGCATCTTTGCCGCCATCAAACATGGTCGCGCCGGCGATTTTGTCACGATGGGCGTTGCGATTGTCGGCTTGTCTGTCCCCTCGTTTTGGATCGCGTTGTTGATGATCATGGTGTTTGCGCTGAATTTGCATTGGCTTCCGGTAACGGGCGCAGGATCGTGGCAAAATTTAATCATGCCGACAATTGCGCTCAGTCTGCATTCGATTGCGGTCAAGGCACGGCTCACGCGCGCGTCCATGCTCGAAGTGATGGGGCAGGATTATGTGCGCACTGCGCGCGCCAAAGGTCTGCGCGAAAATTCGGTCATCATTCGCCACGCGCTCAAGAACGCGCTCATCCCGATTGCGACCTTGATCGGTTTGCAATTTGGCGGCTTGCTTGGCGGCGCGTTCATCACCGAAACGATTTTCGGCTGGCCCGGCGTGGGTCGTCTCGCGGTGCAATCCATTTTCAATCGCGATTTTCCGGTGATTCAAGGCACGGTGCTACTGGTCGCGGTCGCGTATCTCGCGAGCAATCTCATCGTGGACATTGTGTACGCGTGGCTCGATCCACGTATTCGGTACAATTAACTCAACAGGTGAATGTCATTCCGAGCCAAGCGAGGAAGCTCCAACGCGTTGAGAGATTTCTCGTCGCAAACGACGCTTCTCGAAATGACCACACGCAAGATTGATTATCCAATGAACAATCCATCAATAGTTTCATTTGCGCCGCGTTCCCAGTTCCGCGATTTTTGGCGGCGGATGCGTCGCACGCCCACGGCGATGATCGGCTTGGTTTTGTTTTGCGCGTTGCTCGCGATGGCAATTTTTGCGCCATTCATCGCGCCGTATGATCCGCTTCAAATGCAAGTGCGCGAACGCTTGCAACCGCCGAGCATGGCGCATCTTTTCGGCACGGATGATTTTGGGCGCGATATTTTTAGCCGCGTCGTGTGGGGTTCGCAACTCGCGCTCCGCCTCGGCACGCTCTCCGTTTTGATTGCCGTGTCCGGCGGCGTCGTCCTGGGATTGATCGCCGGCTATTACGGCGGCTGGGTGGACAATGTGCTCTCGCGCCTGCTCGAAATCGTGATGGCATTCCCAGGCATCTTGTTCGCGATCACGATCATCGCCATCATGGGTCCGAGTCTCGATAATCTCGTCGTCGCGCTCGGCGTGTTTGGGTGGCCCGATTACGCGCGCATCGTGCGCGGCTCGGTGTTGAGCGCGCGCCAACGCGAGTACGTCGAAGCGGCGCGCGCGGTCGGCGCAAAAGCCGGGCGCGTGATGGTGCGCCACATTCTGCCGAACGTGATCGCGCCGGTGATTATTCTTTCCGCGACGCGCTTTGGCGGCGCACTGCTCACCGGTTCCGGTTTGTCGTTCATCGGGACGCGATTACATGAGCCGCGCGTGGTGGATCACCGTTTTCCCCGGCGTGCTCATCGCGTTTGCCGTGCTCGGCGTGAATTTGCTCGGCGACGGTTTGCGCGATGTGTTGGATCCGAGGTTGAGGAAGTGAGGGTGAATGAGGTGCGGAAACCCCGTTTGGTTTCCCGCACTCGTGAGTGCGGGAAGCAAGGAAAGTTGAGCGTGAAAAATTTTGCTTCACGTCCACCAATGGTTCGTGAAATATAAGTTTTCTGCCATTCCGTTTGAACCCCAAGTTGTAATCACGGGAAGGAACAAGTCATGGGAATTATTGATTCAGGTAGACAGTTCAAAGGCAGTGACATTCAAGAACCTGGGAAACTGCTTATCGCATTACCAGAAGATCGATACGCTGTCTTCGCTAACCCAATCATATCTGGACAAGAGTATGCTGTAATTGTTGTTGGCGAGTGTGTAGTATATGCAATCGAGGTCGTTGACTATGGCGGAACAATCACAGGAGACGATACGGAATGGGTA
>CAZPIR010000480.1:0-3421 GCA_964586085.1 uncultured Anaerolineaceae bacterium
AATAGGGTGCGGGGTCTTGCGCTTGATATTCTGCCCCATCGAGAACGCATAGTTTCAACTAGTTCACTACCTCTCTTGGATCCGTAATCACACCGGCAACGGCGCTCGCGGCGACGACCGCCGGACTCGCGAGATAAATTTCCGATTCGCGCGTGCCCATGCGTCCTCGGAAATTTCGGTTTGCCGTCGAGATGGTCACTTCGCCCGGCGCGGGCACGCCCATGTGATTGCCCATGCACGGTCCGCATCCTGGGACGCCGATCACCGCGCCGCATTCGACGAACGTTTGAATGTAACCACGCGCCAATGCTTCGTTCAAAACCTGGGACGATGCCGGAATCACGAGCAAGCGTGTGCCATGCGCCAATCGCTTGCCGCGCAAAATTTCCGCCGCCGCCGCCAAATCTTCGATGCGCCCGTTTGTGCACGTGCCGATGAATGCTTGTTGCACGCGCGTGCCGCGAACCTGGGACAAGGGTTTCACATTGTCCACACGATGCGGACAGGCGACGTACGGTTCGAGTTGCGACGCGTCGTAATGATAGGTCGCCGCATAATTCGCATCAAGGTCCGGAAAAATCGAATGCGATTCGAGTTCGGCAATCATCGTTTGCATGATGCCCTTGCCCAAGCGTCGTTTCAATCGCAACGCGAGCCACGCACACACTTCGGTGTCCGGCGGCAAGTACGCATTCTTGACGCCGAATTCCGCCATCATATTGGGAATGACCATGCGCGATTCGAGCGACATGCGATTGATCGCCGTGCCGTGAAATTCGACGGACGCGTACAATCCGCCATCCGCGCCCAGGTCGCCGATCACGCGCAAGCACAAATCTTTCGAGGTGACACCAACCGGCAGTTCGCCCTCGACCACAATTTTGATGGATTCGGGCACGCGCAACCACAATTCACCGGTCGCCCAGATCGCCGCCATCTCACTGCGCCCGACGCCCGCGCCGAACGCGCCCAGCCAACCGTAATGCGTCGTGTGCGAATCCGCACCCAGGATCACTTGACCCGGCAAGACAATCGCTTCTTCGCTCAGCACTTGGTGACAAATGCCGCGCCCGACTTCAAAAAAATTCTTGATACCCTGCTCCGCGACAAACTTGCGCACCTCGGCGTGATTCGTCGCGTGCACGGTGGTCGGCGCGGGCACGGCATGGTCGAGCGCAATCGCAAGGCGTTCCGGATATTTCACGCGTTCGACACCGAGCGCGCGAAAAATTTTCGAGATTGCCGCCGTGTTGTCGTGCGACATGGCGACATCCGGCTCGGCATCGATGATTTGTCCGGCAACAACTTGTTTCAATCCCGCCACGCGCGCGAGCGCTTTTTCGGCGAATGTCTTGCCCATCGTTTCCTACTTTCCAGCGGCTTCAACCGTCACGCCAGCTTTATCTGCCCAGCTTTGCAACAGCTCGTCCACGTCATTAATGTCGAGATGTTTTTGATCGGCGAGCGCCTTGACGTGCGCGGTCACTTCTTTGATTTGATCGTCGCTCAATTGCAAGCCGAGTTGTTCGGCGCGATCCTTGATTGCGTTCCAACCGGTCAACTTGTGCGCGATGCTAATGTAGCGCGTGAGACCAAAATCTTTGGGATTCAAAATTTCGTATGTCTCGGGTTGATTGAGAATCGCTTTCGCGTGAATGCCGGCTTTGTGGGTGAACGCGGTGACGCCCGTGATGTAATTGTTGAACGGAATACCAACGCCAACCATCTGCGAAATGAGTTCGTCAATCTTGCGCAGTTTTTTCAGCTTGTATTTTTTCTTGACGACATCGCGATTGTGCGCGTACATGCGTGCGACGAAACCGCCGAGCGGCGCGATGCCGTTACGTTCGCCGATGCCGAGCACGCTCGTGTCAATGTGTGTCGCGCCGGCTTCGAGCGCGGTGAACGCGTTCGCGATGGCACAACCCGAATCGTTGTGTCCGTGAAATTCGATGCCCGCTTTGACCAAGCGACGCAAACCGGAAACGAGTTGGTACACGCGCGTTGGGGTCGCCACGCCGACTGTGTCCGCAATACCGAAACGATCCACGCCGACCTGGTCTACGGCGAGATAGACACGGAACAAATCGGACTCTTCACTGCGAAACGAATCTTCGGTGCTGAATCGCAATTCGAGGTTCGGCGCTTGGGCGCGCAACCACGACAACACTTCGACGGCGCGATCAATCACCTGACTCATCGCCATGCCGTGCGAAAATTCGCGCAGGAACGATGAGGTACCAATCACAAGGTCAATGCCATTCACGCCGGTATCGAGCGCGATTTTTGCATCGTCCAAGTGACAACGAATGTGCGTGAGCACTTTGGTTTTGAGTCCACGCCGCGCAATCAATTTGCAATCTTCCAAACTGGTGGGCGAGGCGGCGGGCGACGTAAGTTCGATGTACTCGACACCGAACTCGTTGAGCGCATCGGCGATTTTCAATTTGTCGTCTGTGTTGAAATTTGCGCCGACAAATTGCTCACCCTCGCGCAAGGTAGACTCGATGATGTTGAATTGGTCTAGTGACATCCTGACTCCACTTTAGATTTATGATTTAGAAAAAATTGAATCATAAATCGAAAATCATCAATTCTAAATTACTTTGATTTCTCCGCGCGCGACCGCAAACACGTAATCGAGAATGCGTTGCGGAATGTCCACGCCGGTGGTTGTGATGCTGTTGCGAAATTCAATCGTAAAGTTGACTTCGTTGACGAGAAAACCGCGATCGGGGTCTTCGAGCACGTCCACACCAACCACGCCGCCGCCAACCGCTTTTGCCGCCGCGACGCACACGCGATTCAATTCCGGCGTTACCGGGCAACCGGTCGCTTGACCGCCGCGCGCCGTGTTCGTGATCCAGTGTTCGGACGCGCGATAAATTGCGCCGACACATTCATCGCCGATGACAAACGCACGAATGTCGCGCCCGGGTTTTTTGATGTACTCTTGAATGTAGAAAATCGCGTGATGATACGAGCCGAGCGTTTCCTTGTGTTCGAGAATCGCTTCGGCGGCTTCACGATCATTCACCTTGGAGAGCAAGCGTCCCCACGAGCCAACCGCCGGTTTCAAAATAACCGGATAGCCGAACTCTTCAATCGCTTGCAAAGCCGACTCGGACGTGAACGCGACCTTGATGCGCGTCGTCGGTACGCCGTGATGCACCAGCGCGCTCGAGGTCATCAACTTGTCATTGCACACACTCGCGACGTGCGCCGTGTTAACCGTCGGGATGCGCCAGTCGTTCAAGATTTGCAATGCGTTCAACGCGCGCGAGGCGTTGATGCAACGCTCCATCACCACATCGTATTGTTTCCACGGACCTGGATTCGACAAATCAAAAATCACTTCACGGTCGTCAATTTTGTCGTAGGCGACGCCGCGCGCATCAAGCGCATCGAACAATAATTTTTC
>CAZPIR010000481.1:0-3409 GCA_964586085.1 uncultured Anaerolineaceae bacterium
GACTTCTCCCTGGCCAAGGACATCAATCGCCTGCAGGAAGTCGTCACCACCGGCCGGCGTCTCACCGTCGCACACCATCAGCGTGTTGTTGCGGGTTTCGCTGTAATAGACAAAGCCGGTGGCAATGCCGACAATCAAGGCAAGGGTCAAGAAAATTTGAAGAAAACGAATGACCACCATCGAGCGGTTGATTGGAACTGATTGCATTGGGGCGGAATTCATGCGATTACTCCTCTCCGCCAAAGAAAAAATACGCGTACCAAGTGCCTTGATTCTAGCGTGCCTAATAAGTTTGGTAAATAAGATGATAGTCCTGTGATTTAGCCGGTACCCGAATCCTAATTCGATTTTTGCCGTGCGCGATTTGACACGCCCCCTTTTCGAGTTAGAATCGAATCAGAATTGAATCACGAATTGTCACACATCGTTTGATGTGAGTTCACGCGTGATCTATTTTGAAAGGAGCAACGATGCTACCCACCCGTATGAACGAGTACCTCCATGATCTTCTCCCCGCGCATGTGCTTCAAGCTCGGCGCATTGAACAGGACGGCTTGGTCTTTCTCGAATTCACTTCCCAGGATGTTGAACTGTTGCATCGGCTTGGCATCGAAGTGGACAACCTGGGTCCGCGGCTCGTCGTGTGCATGTGGAACGAACGTGACCCGCTTGAAATCGGCGGCTATCTGGTGGTGGATAATGTGGCGATGGGCTTGCCCTCGATGGGCGGCATTCGCATGTCACCCGAAGTGACGCCGGTCGCGATTCACAACCTCGCGCGCGGCATGACCTTGAAAAATGCGGCGGCCGATTTGCCGTACGGTGGTGGCAAGTCCGGCATCGTCGCGCCGGCAAACCTCTCGCCCGCGCAACATACCGAGGTCGTGCGCGGATTTGCGCATCTCATCCATCGCTATGTGCGATTCTACAATCCTGGTCCCGATGTTGGCACGAACGACCAGGACATGAAAACGATTGCGATTGAAAATGGTCTCGACGCGGTTGTGTCGAAACCGGTCGAGATGGGCGGCAATCGTATTGACCAGCTCGGTGCGGCGGCAGGCGGGTGCGTCATCGCGCTCGAAGCGGTGTATCGCGAAGCCGAACGTTTGCGCGTGTTGCCCCAGTTTCGCAACATGACGCTCCCATCCTGGGATCAAGTTTCGGTCATTGTGCAGGGCTTTGGCGCGGTTGGCGCGAACGTGGCGAAACTGCTCGCCGAAAGAGACGATGCTCCGCGCGTTGTTGGCATCAGCGATGCAACCGGTTATTTGTACTGCGCGTCCGGTCTCGACGTGCCGTTGATGCTCGCGCTTCGCAAACAAAATCCACTCGTCGCCAAGCCATACTTTCTGGCGCATCCGGATGCGCCGGATGCCGGTTGCCCGACCTTAAAATTTTCGAGCGCGCGCGATGACCTCTTGCGCGAATCGGCGTTTGCGTTGATCCCCGCCGCGCCGCAACCAAACTATCTGGATGTGGACGAAATGTCGCGCCCCTCGATGACGGTTGACAAGATGGGCCGCTGGGCGATGATCATCGAAGGCGCGAACACGTACTCGCCCGACCCGAAACGCAAAGCGGCGCGCCGGAAAATGGAGCGACGCGTTTATCAAGAGCGCGGCACGCTCATCGCGACAGATTACCTCGTCAATTCCGGCGGTGTGATTTTTGCCGCGCACGAACGCATGATTCCAACGCCCAGTGATTTGCGAATTCCCGATGCAATGCTGGGAGATCGCGCGGCAGTCGAGGGCTGGCTCAAAGAGCACGCGGCGCAGTTCGCGCAACTTGCCGAACAGAGGCGCGCGGCGGCGGAGCAGAAACGCGACCACGTAATTCGCCAAAACATGGTCGAGTTGGTGGATGGCTTGATTGCGGAAGATGATGCTCTGCCATGCCAGGTCGCCGAGCGCATCAGCATTCGCCGCATCGTCAGCCGCGAGAGCAATCGCGTTGCGTCCGAGGTGATGATCCCGATGGCGACGACGCCGCTCGATAGTTCGGTGCAGGATGCCGCGCGCGTGCTCACCGAAAAAAACACCGACATTCTTTCGGTGCTGTCGCCGGAAAACAAGGTCGTCGGCATTGTAACGGACTGGGACATTACGCAAGCCGCCGCGCGCGGCACGATTATCGGCGCACGCGTGAGTGAAATCATGTCGAGCAAGTTGATCAGTTGCGGACCACAGGATAGCATCCTCGAAGTGGTGACGCGCCTCGAACAACATGGCATCTCGGCATTGCCGGTGCTTGCGCCGGATGGACAATTGCTTGGCGCCATCACAGCCGATTTGCTTGCCACGCGCACGCTGTACCGCTTGTTGTTGGGCGAGCAGTAAATCCTCGGACTGGTTGCACCAATCCATAACTCGTGATAAAATCTCTGCATCGAATCCCAGGGTCTGGGAAAAACGGATGCTGAAATGTCCGGCGTCGCTAGTCAGCGGCGTCGGATTTTTTGTGGGACAAATTTGCAAATTTGTCTTACCGATGGAGGAAACATGGAACACAAACTACCCGAATTACCATTTGCCAAGGACGCGCTCGCGCCGACTATTTCGGCGGAAACGCTCGAGTACCACTATGGCAAACATCACGCCACGTACGTCACGAATCTCAACAAGTTGATTCCCGGCACTGAGTTTGAAAACCTGTCGCTCGAAGACATTGTCAAAAAATCGAGTGGCGGCATTTTCAACAACGCGGCGCAAATTTGGAATCACACGTTTTATTGGAACTGCCTCGCGCCGAACGCGGGCGGCGAACCGAGTGGCGCGCTCGCGGACGCGATCAACCAAACGTTTGGCTCGTTTGCGGCGTTCAAGGAAAAATTCAGCGCAACCGCCGTCGGCACGTTCGGGTCGGGCTGGGCGTGGCTCGTCAAAAACCCGGATGGCTCGCTCGCCATCGAAAGCACGAGCAACGCGGCGACGCCGTTGAAAGACGGCAAGACGCCTTTGCTGACGTGCGATGTGTGGGAACACGCTTATTACATTGACTATCGCAACGCGCGTCCCAAGTACGTCGAGGCGTTCTGGGGCTTGGTCAACTGGAAATTTGCGCAAGCGAATTACGCCAAATAACATTTGGGCACGGTTTATTCGGTGAGCGAAGCGAGCGTTTTCCTCGCTTCGCTCACGCCACCCGCGCAGATGCGACCGCAAGTGATGTAAAATGTGTGCCGGTGTCCCTCGTGCTAGCAGGGCGCTTTTTTTGTTGTGCGCGTTTGATCCAATTTCCAGACTGACCGGACTGTTCTCGGTACAGCACGACAGGCAGTCAGGTTGGTTTGCAAAACGCCGTTGACACGCCCCTTGATTTCCATATAATCAGTGCAACTTGACCGGGCGCGATTGCTGTGTGATTGCGGGCCGGTACGTTTGTCCCGTTGCGAAGGGAGGTGGGT
>CAZPIR010000482.1:0-3406 GCA_964586085.1 uncultured Anaerolineaceae bacterium
AACATCAGTTATTCACTCACCTTACGCAGTGTCATTTCGAGCGAAGCGA
This sequence comes from uncultured Anaerolineaceae bacterium, assembly GCA_964586085.1. Taxonomy (GTDB): domain Bacteria; phylum Chloroflexota; class Anaerolineae; order UBA4142; family UBA4142; genus JACRBM01. The sequence continues at coordinate 50 of CAZPIR010000482.1, forward strand.
GAAATCGCGCAAAACGGCGGAGATTTCTCCTCGCTTCGCTCGTCGAAATGACATTCAAATGCGTAACATCAGTTATTCACTCGTAACATTGACCCAGGACGTAATGTGCCATTTAGTTGTTTGGCGATTTTTCGCTCACTTGCAACGCACTACGTGCGTTGCAGTGCAGTGTCGCTCGAAACAACAGATACAACGACCTTACACCAATCGTGCCGAGGGTTCTAGGCGACTTGCATTAGAACGTAATTTCTGGTATGCTGTGTTCCGTTTGTTTTCGCGGCAACGCCTGTTCCACCATCGCGCTAGCCGCAAGGAGAAATGCATGTCAACGGTTGCCCTCATCAACCCCAGCCCGACGACCACCGATCCGATTGTCGTCACGAATCTTTGCAAGACCTACCAGGTCTCGGATCGCGAGGGTGGGTTTAGCGCGTCGGTGCGCGGATTTTTCAAACGCACGTACAAGGATGTGCCCGCGGTCAAGGACGTCAGTTTTCGGATCGGCGCGGGCGAGATTGTCGGCTTTCTCGGTCCGAATGGCGCGGGCAAAACCACCACGCTCAAAATGTTGTCCGGGTTGTTGCATCCCACGAGTGGCACGGCGAACGTGCTGGGCTATACGCCCTGGCAACGGAGTGAAGCGTATTTGCGTTCGATCACGCTCGTGATGGGACAACGCAATCGCTTGTCCTGGGATATTCCCGCCGCCGATTCGTTCCTGCTCAATCAAGCGGTCTACCGCATCAGCGAGGCAGATTATCGGCAGACGTTCACCGAGTTGGACGAACTGCTCGAGCTGGGTCCCATCATGCGCAAGCCGGTGCGCAATCTCTCGCTCGGCGAGCGGATGAAGTGTGAACTCGCCGCGGCATTGTTGCATCGTCCCGCCGTGCTCTTTCTCGACGAGCCGACGATTGGTTTGGACATTGGCGCGCAGGCGCGCATTCGCGCCTTCCTTAAAGCGTACAATCAGAAAAATGGCGCGACGATCATCCTGACCAGTCATTATATGGCGGACGTGACCGCGCTGTGTGAACGCATCATCATCATTCATCACGGGCAATTAAAGTACGACGGACGCTTGAGCGACCTGTCGCGCCGCATCGCGCCATACAAGTTGATCGGCGTCGTGCTCAAGGGATGCGAGTCGTGCGACCTGAGCGATTACGGCAAGGTCGTGCCGAGCGAGGTCGAAGGCAAGGTGATGTTGCAGGTCAAAGCCGACGAGACACCCAGTGTCGCGGCGCGGCTCTTGGCGGAACAAGCCGTCCAGGACCTGACCATCGAAGACCCGCCCATCGAAGACATTATCGAGCGCGCGTTTCACGAAGAGCAACCTCTGGCCAAGGAGTAACTCATGCTGAATATCTATAAACGTTTCTGGCAAGTAAACTGGGCGGAGCAGTGGCAGTATCGCGCCAATCTGTTGATGTATCTCGCGTACTGGATGGTGTCGCCGATCACGTATCTGGCGGTGTGGACGACGATTGCGAACGCGCAAGGGAGCGTCAACGGACTGACCGCCGCGAGCTTTGCCGCGTACTATTTGACGTTACTGCCCGTAGATATTTTAACCTCGTCCATTACGATTCACTACCTGGCATATAAAATTCAGGACGGCACAATCTCGAACCAATTACTGCAACCGGTGCATCCGGTCTTGACCAACATTCTGGTCAACAATGTCGCGTTCAAGGTCTTGCAAATGTTTGTCTTTGTGCCGATCTGGTTCGGGTTGGTTCTGCTCTTTCAACCGGCGCTGACCTATACGTGGCAAAGTGTGTTGCTCGCCATTCCCGCCGTGATGCTGGGGTTTGGCGTGCGCTTCCTGCTCGAAAGCACGATCACGCTCATTGCGTTCTGGACGACGCGTGTGTGGGCGATCTATAACTTTGATATGGCATTCTCGTCTCTGCTCAATGGCGCGTTCGTGCCGCTGACCTTGATGCCCGCGTGGGTGCAAACGGTCGCCCAGGTCTTGCCGTATCAATTAGGTCTCTCGTTCCCGGTGTTATTGTTGTTGAATCTACTGTCGGCGGAAATGATTGCGCTGAACTTTGCCCTGCAACTTGTTTGGCTCGTCGTGCTCTATGCCTTGTTCAATCTGGTGTGGCGGCAAGCGATCAAACAGTACTCGGCCGTCGGCGCGTAGGAGAGAGGTTGCAATGCATCTTTTACGTGTGCTCGGTGCCTTGTTCCGCAACAACCTGCAACAAGAGTTGGCGTATCGCGTGGATACCGTCGTCAACATCCTGACCAGCATCATGTGGCTGATCTGGGAGTTGATTGGGCTGAGCATTATCTTTTCCAACACGAACAACATTGCCGGTTGGCGCTTGGGTGATGTGTTGGCTCTGCTCGGCGTGTTCAAGTTGATTAACACGTTCATGCAAAGTATCGTGTGGCCCAACACCGAAAAATTCAATCAGGGTATTCGTGAAGGCACGCTGGACTATACTTTTTTGTTGCCGGTCAACAGTCAATTCCTGGTTAGCTTTTCGCGCATCGTGATCTGGAATGCGTGGAACTTGATCCTGGGTGTTGGCTTGATTGTCGTCGGGTTGTTTGGGCTGAACAACGAGATCCCTTCATTAATCAGCGTGCTCACCTTTTTGTGGTTGACCATTTCCGGCGGCGCGATTATTTATAGTCTATGGATTGCGTTGATTGCGTTGACGTTTTGGTTCACGAAATTTGATAACAATGTGACGTTGATGCAAGCGTTGATGGATACCGGGCGTTTTCCCAGCATCGTGTATCCACCCTGGTTGCGGGTGATTATCACGTTCGTGATTCCGATTGCGGTGGCGACGACGGTCCCTCTGCAAGCTCTGCGCGGCGAATTGTCCTGGTGGCAGATTGCGCTTGCGTTAGCCGCCGGTGTCATCGCCGTGATGCTATCGCGCCTCGTGTGGCGCGCGGGCGTCAAGCGGTGCAGCGGCGCATCGGCATGAGTCGTCGTGTAAAAGTAAAACCCGGCGTTGTAAATGCAACGCCGGGTTTTTTATGCGTGGTGTGTAGGAACACGTCGCCGAACTAGATACGTGGTTTACTTTCGGGTGGGAACATGCCTACTGGGATGTGCCCTTCAAACTTTTTGAAATTGTTCACAAAGCGGGTTGCCAGTTCGCGATAGCGTTGCATGTACAGTTCCTTGTTGTTCCACGAATCGGCGGGATTGAGAATGTTGGAAGGCACGCCCTCGCACGACTTGGGAACCTGGAACCCAAATACGGGGTCGGTATAGTACTCGACGTTGAGCAATTTGCCGGAGAGCGCGGCATTGAGGAGCGCGCGTGTGTATTGAATGCTGATGCGTTTGCCCACGCCGAACGATCCGCCAATCCAGCCCGTGTT
>CAZPIR010000483.1:0-3405 GCA_964586085.1 uncultured Anaerolineaceae bacterium
TGCGGCGGCGCGCCGGATTTCGCCGCGCTCGAAAAAGGTGAAGCGCGTCGCTTGATCTGCTCGCGTTGCGACACGGAATGGAAAATCGGGCGCGTGGGGTGTCCGTTCTGCAACGACGGCGCGGACAGTTACTTTGAAGATGGGAGCTATCGCTTGTACGTGTGCGAGCAATGCCAGCATTACCTCAAAACGCTTGACGCGCGCAAACTCGACACGTTGCCGTGCTTGCCGGTCGAACGCGTGTTGACGATTGGGATGGATGTCGCCGCACGCGAACGCGGCTACACCGGCGTTTAGCCAGTCAGTCCACCATTGTCACGCCGCGAGCGCGGAGGAAATTTCTCTCCACACTCGCGGCGTTTTTTTATTGCGCCGATGCTGTGGTATAATGCGCGCAATTCAATCTGGAGTCATTCTCATGTCCACGCTTTCACTCGATCACATTCTCAAACGCGGCGTCGCCGAAATTATCAGCGAAGATAGTATGCGTCGGCGTTTACAAGCCGGCAAACCTTTGCGCCTCAAAATGGGCTTTGATCCCTCGAAACCGGATTTGCATGTGGGGCACGCGGTGGGGATGCGTAAATTGCGCCAGCTCCAAGACCTGGGTCACACCGTCGTGCTGGTTGTCGGCGATTGGACTGCGCAAATCGGCGACCCGTCCGGGCGCGACGAATCGCGTGTGATGTTGACGCACGATATGGTCAAGGTCAACGCGCAAACGTACATGGATCAGTTTTTCGTCGTCGTGGACCAAAGCAAAACCGAGGTGCGCTGGCAAAGCGAGTGGTTCGGCAAATTCAAACTCGAAGACGTGTTCAACCTCACGTCACGCTTTACGCTGGCGAATATGCTCGAACACGAAACGTTCGAAAAACGTTTCAAGGAAGGCAAAGCACTTTCGCTGATGGAATTGATGTATCCCTTGTTGCAAGCGTACGACTCGATTGCGATTGATGCCGATGTCGAGTTCGGCGGGATGGATCAAAAATTTAACATTCTGGCCGGCCGCCAATTGCAAGGGATGCTCGGTAAAACACCGCAAGAAGTTTTTCTCGTGCCTCTGCTCGTCGGCACCGACGGACGCAAAATGTCCAAATCGTTCGGCAACACGATTGACGTGCGCGCCGCGCCGAGCGACATGTACGGCAAGGTCATGTCGCTTGTGGACAGCGTGCTCATCGAGTACTATCGGCTCGTCACCGATGTGCCCGACGCCGACATCGCTGACATGCAAAGCGCGATGGCAAGTGGCAGTGTCAATCCACGCGATTTGAAAATGCGCCTCGCGCGTGAGATCATCACGCAGTTGTACGACGCCAACACCGCGAACGACGCCCAAGCCGAATTTGTCAAGGTGTTTCAGCAACGCGAACTGCCCACCGACATGCCGACTTTTGCCATGACCAGCGCACTGCCCATCATTGACTTGATGGTCGCCGCGAAAACAGTCGAGTCGCGCGGCGAGGCGCGTCGCCTCATCGAACAGCGCGGCGTGCGTCTCGATGATGTCGTTATCGAAAAAATCGACGCGCAAATTCCGGCACAAACAGCGGTCCTCCGCGTCGGTCGTCGCAAGTTTGTGCAACTTACACCGTAAAAAACAAAAACCCGAAGGATGATACTCCTTCGGGTTTTTGTTTACCTCGCTATGGATTATTTTGCCTGCCGACTTCTTCCCATTCGACCCAGGATTCGGCGAATGCCGGTTCCAGATACCGATTCGAGTACAGATAAATCGCGCCGGTGGAGGCAACAATTTTCTGAATGTCGGCGTACTCGGGTCGACGCAACAATCCTTCGACAATCATTTCCAATTGCGCTGATTCGATTTGAAACAACGGCTCGTAAAACAACCCGACACGTGTTGGACGTGGATACACGCGCGATTCTTCGCGCACCGTTTCGGCGATGGTCGTGTACGGGTCTTTGGCTTCGATGCGCGCGAGAATCGTCGCATAGTTGCGCGTCATGTGCGTTTCGCTGTACAGATATGCGATACCGGTGGGTCCGTTGAGCGGTCGAATGTCATGGTAAGTGACATTCCCCAACATTGCCGTCGCATAACCCTTGACCTTTGCCGCTTCCAGTTTCGGCGCCAACTCGACGAGTGATTCGACGGGCGTCAAGCGAATTTCGACCTGGGAATCTTGGCGCACCTGACTCGCGATTTTTTCTTGCACTTCTTCGGCAACAATTTTTTCGCTCGCCTCCGTTGGTGTGATGAATGTATCAGAGTATAGGAACGCCGCGCCACTATCCGAGAACGTCACGCGAATATCACTAAACTGCTCATCCTTGACCAACTCGGTGAGATGTGCAACAATTTGCTCCGGCGTTAATTCGGGAAACAACGGGCCCAGTTCTTCAACGTGCGTCAAACGCCCCGGCGTTTCCGAGTCCATTCGAACTTTTTCGACAATGGTCAAATGAATTGGGTCGGCAGTTTTAATTTGGATATTTTCCAAGCCAGTACTGGTCATCTCCATTCAATACTCTCCCCACAAAAATCTATCACGAGCCAAGCATCGGGCTGAGCATCACACCCAGCCCGATGTGTCCCCCGTGTCTGCAGTCAAACTAGGCGATCAACCCTTGTTTGACCAGTTCATCCGCCGCGAACTTGAGTCCGGCTTTTTCGAGCGTGGCTTTGGTTGGCATACCGGTTGCCTTGTCCCAGCCCATTTCTTCATAGAACAGGTCTTTGGCTAGCTCAATGTCCGCACGATCCATGCGACTCACGCCCGCAGTAAACGCCGCCTTGTCGGCAGGATAATCAAACACCCAGTCGTTCGCCTTGTCGTGATTCTTGCGCATATCTTTTTCGTTCATAAACCGCGCCGTGAGCGCGCGGAACAGGTGCAAGATACGCATACCGGTCATTTCGATCTCTTCGCGACTGACCTTTTCGCCGGTGACCATGGACAATGCTTTGGCTTCCATCGCAATGTCGCCGCGATATTTGCGATCCTTGCGTGGCGACACCCACACCGGCAAAGTCCAGTTACACGCGGTCAGCGAGTTGTGCAATTCGAGATAGACCAGGGACAGCCGCGCAAACACCGCTTTACCCTTGTTCATTTTGGTATAACTGTTGTTCGCGTCAACCGCGTCCGGCGTGCCAAACAATTCCGCGCCAATTTCTTTTTGGACGGTCAACGGCAAGCCGCTCGCCAAATAGTTGCTGTGTGTGTGGCATTGCGCGTCACGATTGTACATCATGTTAATCAACGTGCCGACCTGCCCGCCGTTCTCGTTCGAGTGGTGCTTGGCGTGCGCGTCCTTCCAGCAACTCGATTCGTACGTTTGGTGGAATTGCGCCAGTTCGGGCCATTTCTTTTCGAGGAACACCGGACCATCCGCGAACAGTTTGCCCAGTTCACCTTGCTTGTAGGTGATGCGTTT
>CAZPIR010000484.1:0-3389 GCA_964586085.1 uncultured Anaerolineaceae bacterium
TCGCGTTCATGATGATTATCGCGGCGACGGTCGCGATTGCAATCCTGGGCACGACACTCGCGGCGATGAACACGGGCGTGCGCATTTCGTTCGCCATGTCGCAAGACAAGGAAATGCCCGACATCATGGGTTTGCTTCACGACGAATACGCGACCCCGTACGTTGGCGTGGTGCTCATGGTTGTCGTTTCCGGCATCGTCGGCACGATCGGTTTGCTAGGCGGCGTCGTCTCGTTGACCGGTATCACGCTTGCATCGAACCTGGGCACGTTCGTGCTCTATGCCTTGATTTGCGGCTTGACGGTTGTCGCATTCGCCGGTCGCAAAGAGTACAGTCTGCTCAAGCATGGCATCATCCCAGTCCTGGGCGTCATTGTCAACGTCATCATGTTGCTCGCGATCTTTGTCATCGGCATCATCTCCGGCGGTTCGACCGCCGCGGCAACCTATCTCGCGCTCGGCATCGCTGCCGCGTGGTTGATTGTGAGTGTGCTCTACTTTGTGATTGTCAGTCAACGTGAAGGGCGGCACCTCGTTCCGCCGGCTCACGAAATGGCAACCAAGTAAATTGGTTCGCCGCGATGGTCTCCTGTTGCATTCCGTTGATCTTAGGAGGAGAAGTGGAATGCAACAGGGACAATCTATCGTAGGGGCGAAGCACACTTGCCCTAGCGGGCGGTGCTAGGGTGCTTTGCCTCTACGAGCTTGCAAACTAAAATAAGGTGATTGCTTTTGAAACACACCGCGCCAGAATTTGATTACAGTGGTCTCAGCCACATTGGTCCTGTGCGCGAGGACAACCAAGATTCCATCCAATTACCAGACGGACATCCGTTTGAGGAACGTGGATGGCTTGTTGCTGTTGCCGACGGAATGGGTGGATACGCGCACGGTCAGGTCGCGAGCAAACTTGCGTTGGAAAAAATGTTTGAAGCGGTTTACGGCGAAAAAAATTGGCCAGCCGAGTCCGCCTTGAAACGTGGCGTCGAGATGGCGAACCTGGGCGTGTTCAAGCTCGCGCAACAAATGGGCGTGGGTCGCATGGGCACGACGATCACCGCCGCATGTGTTGTCGGCAATCAGTTGCACCTCGCGCACGTTGGCGACAGTCGCGCGTACCTCATTCGCGATCATCGCGCGATGTGTTTGACCGAAGATCACACGACTGTCGGCGAGTTGGTTCGCATCAAAGTCTTGTCGCAGGACAAGGTTCGCACACACGCGCAACGTTCGATTCTCACGCGCGGTGTCGGGCTGACAATGTTCGTCAAGCCGGATATCACCAAGCACACACTCAAGCCGGGTGATCGCCTTGTCTTGTGCAGTGATGGCGTGTGGTCGGTGATCGAGGATCACGAATTCGCCGAGGTATCCAAGCACAGCAAACGCGCGCACGACCTGAGCCAGGGTTTGATTGACCTCGCGCTCGAACGTGAGACGGACGATAATGCCTCAGCGATTGCGGTGCATATTCATGCACTCACGCCCTCGCCCGCCGGTAACGGCAACGGACGCGATGCGTTTGCGCCGATCAAGGATTGGCTCTCGCGTCGCACGTTGATGTTTGCCCCGTCAGGAGCAAAGCGGGAAATGCTATGATTGAATTCGTCAAACCGATGATCTATTTCGTCGTCGCCGGGCTGTGCGAAATTGGCGGCGGATATTTGGTCTGGCTATGGTTGCGCGAAGGCGCTAGTGCCTGGCTCGCTGTAATTGGAGCGGGCGTTCTTTTTCTCTACGGCATCGTGCCGACGTTTCAGCCCGCGAATTTTGGGCGAGTGTACGCCGCATACGGCGGGGTGTTTGTCGTACTTTCGCTGTTGTGGGGCTGGCTCGTGGACAAGCAAATGCCCGACCGATTCGATCTCATTGGCGGGTTCGTCGCATTGATTGGCGTGGCGATTATTTTTTATGCGCCGCGCAACTAAATTCATTCAAACGGTTTAGTCATCCATGTCAACTTATGCTATAATGCGCCCCGATATGTTGCAGATTGGGGATCAATTCGACCGCTATCAAATAGAAGCGCATCTTGCCCATGGTGGCATGAGCGACATTTATCGCGCGTACGATATTATGAACAAGCGCCAAGTCGCGATCAAAGTGCCAGACGCCAGCATCATGGGCGACCCCGCGCAGTACGAACGTTTTCAGCGCGAGATGCAAGTGATGAAAACACTAGAGCATCCCGCGATTTTGCGTGGACTTGACGCAGGCAAGTACAATCGCGTGCCGTACCTCGTCACCGAATTTGTGGACGGGCAATCGCTTCGCCAGTTGATCGAAAAATCCGGCGCGATGCCGGTGGATCAAGTGATTCCGATCATTTGTAAAATTGCGGATGGCATGGCACATTGCCACGCACACGAAGTGGTTCATCGCGATTTGAAACCGGAAAATATTTTGATGGCGCACGAAGGTCAACCGGTGATTATGGATTTCGGACTCGCGTTGACCAAGGGCGCGCATCGCGTCACGTACTCGAATCTTAGCGCGACGATGGGCACGCCTGATTACATGGCGCCCGAACAAGTTGAAGGCAAACGCGGCGATGCGCGCACCGACATTTATGCACTTGGCACGATCATGTACGAAATGCTCGCCGGCAAAACCCCGTTCTCCGGCGACAACAATCTCGCGGTGATGGCGATGCATCTCAACGGCGTCGCGCCGCGCCTCGACCGCGAACGCCCCGGCATCACTCCGCAAATCGCCGCGATTGTCGCGCGCTGTTTGCATCACGACCCAGACAAACGTTACCCCGATATGCGCGCGCTCATTGACGCGCTCAACAATCCCGACACCGCCGACCTAAGTGTGCTCGATCAAAAAACGCCATTGGCAACGAATCAATGGTGGAAATCGCAAGCGGCGCGCGCCATCGGCATCAGCATTCTCATCATGGTCGCGATTGTCGTGTTGGCGTTTGCACTCCAATCCTTGCGACCATAAAAATCCGCGAACAAAATAATTTCGATGACGACGATTTTACTGCGTGAAGCAAACGGCGCGGACGTTCCCAGGATTGTCGAGGTCATTCGCGCCGGGTTTGAAGAATATCGCGGACGACTCGATCCCCCATCCGGCGCGCACGACGAGACCATCGAAACGATTCAGCGCAAGATGCAAAATACAAGTGCCGTCGTCGCGCTCGCCGATGAAAACATCGTGGGCTGTGTGCTGGTCGAAATCGAGAACGATCATATTTATCTGGGTCGGTTGGCGGTGCTCCCCGAATTTCGTAAACTGGGAATCGCGCGCAAGTTGATCGCGTGGGCTGAAACGCGTGCACACGCACTCGGTTTCACGCGAGTGCAATTCGGTGTGCGGCTCGCTCTGCCGGAAAACCTGGCGTACTTTCAAAAGCTGGGTTATCGCATTTGCAAGTAC
>CAZPIR010000485.1:0-3386 GCA_964586085.1 uncultured Anaerolineaceae bacterium
GTCGGGGGTGGCGCGCACGCGGCAAGCACAAACGCCGCAATCACAACAAGCGCGAGCAGTACAAACAAATGTCGAACGTTTTTCATTTTCGTCTCCTCCTCGAGAATACGTAATCTAGTCTTGTTTTTTCGTGCCGATTCAAAACCAGAGTCTGGGTTGTATCACCTCCTTGATTTAATTTTTGGCAATGGCAAATTGCTTCAAGCATTCGATTAATGTTTTTGCTTTTTCCGGCGAGTCGGCTTCGACGAACAAGCGTAGCATCGGCTCGGTGCCGGAGAAACGCAACAACGCCCAGTTGTCATTTTCCAAATACAGTTTCGTGCCATCGGCGTGCGAGATGCGCTTGACCGGAAAATCGCCGATGCAATCGAGCGGCGTGTCTTTCAGACGACGCGGAATCGCCACGCGCATTTCGGACGTCGAGGGAATCCCGGCTTCGATCCCATACAATTTACCGGTGATGTCGTAAACGCGTTTGCGCAGTTGCGAAATGCGTTCGCCGGTGCGCGCGAGCATTTCCACGATCAAGCCCGCCGCAAAAATTCCATCCTTGCCCAGAATGTGTCCACGAATCGTCAGCCCGCCACTCGATTCGCCACCGAGCAAGGCATTGTGCTCAGTCATCGAGGCGGCGATGTGTTTGAAGCCGACCGGCACTTCGTAACACACTTCGCCAAAATGATTCGCAAGGCGATCAAGCAAATGCGTCGTCGCGAGATTGCGAACCACGCCGCCGCGCTCGTTGCGAATCGCGTGCATGTACCAGTAGACCAACAACAAAATATCGTTCGTCGAAATGTACTCGCCCTGCTCGTCCACAATCGCAATGCGGTCGGCGTCGCCATCCGTCGCGAGACCGAGCGCGTAACCGCCTTCGCGAACCTGGGTCATCAACAAACGCAACGCCTCCAGGTTCGGCGCGGGCGAGCGACCGCCGAACAAGGGATCGTGTCGCTCGTGGATGAACGTGACGCGGCAACGCGCTTCGGCGAGAATCGTGCTGAGCGTGAGTTGACCGACGCCATACATCGGGTCAATGATGACCTTGAGACCGGCACCGCGAATTGCGTTGAGGTCAATCAATGCCTCGACCGCATCCACGTACTCGTTCGTGAAATCGCGCCGACGCACCACGCCCGCTTCAAGTGCGAGGTCGAGGTCAATCTTGATGACCTCATCCAGCGTCAAACGATTGGTTTCGTTTTCGATTTTGCGCGTTTCGTCGTCGAGCAAGAGCGAACCATCGCCGCGAAAAACTTTGAGACCATTCCATTCCGGCGGATTGTGACTCGCCGTGAACGCGAGACCGTACGCCGAATTTAATTTTGCCGTCGCGTACGTGATGAGCGGTGTGGGCGCATCTTCGGTCAACAGTGTGACTGGGATATTGTTGCCGGCAAACACTTCGGCGGCGGCTTGTCCGGCAAGGTCGGAGAGAAAACGCCGGTCGTAGCCGATGAGCACGCCGCGTTTTTCCTCGCCGCGACGTGTGACTGCATTGGCGAGTGCCTGACACAATCGGCGCACGTTGTGCAGAGTGAAACCCTCGCCGATGACCGCGCGCCATCCGCCGGTGCCAAACGTGACCTGGTTTTGTTCTTCTTGGCGGCGCGGACGAAACAAACGCTTTTGCAAAATAAATTCGGCGCGTGCCAAATCCTCGACCGTGTTAATGCCTTGCACTTCGTCCTGGTCGTAGAGTTGATAACTCTCGACGCGCAAGCCAGAGTGGATGAGTTGATGCACGCAATCGGTCAGGCGATACTCGCCGTTTGTCGAGGGCGCAAGTTTTTCGAGCGCGGCGAAAATCGTTTGCGCGCGCACGACGTACGCGCCGGCATTCAGCTCGCGAATCTCACGCACGCGCGGCGATGCTTCGGTCTCTTCGATCACGTCAACGATTTGCCCATCCGCGTCGCGAATGATGCGCCCGTACGGTAACGCGCGATCCACGACCGCTGTAAGCAAGGTGAGGTGCGCCTCGCGCAAGCGATGGCGATTCAACAATCCGCGAAGCGAGGCGGAACGAAAGAGCGGCGTGTCGCCGTACAAAATCAACAAATCGCCGGAGAAATTTTTGAGGTGCGGCTGGAGTTGCAAGACCGCGTGCCCGGTGCCTAATTGTTCGGACTGAACAACATAGTGAACATTCGCTCCCAGGTGCGCTTGAACTTGGTCTTGTTCGTAACCGACAATGACGGCAAGATCGTCCGAATGCGCGACGGTGCGTGCGTTCTCGACGACGTAATCAATGATTTGACGGTCGCCCAGTGTTTGTAAAGTAATCGGCTGGGTGTTTGCGGTAATGCCACCTTTGCCACCCGCCAGGATGACAATTTTCAATTCATGGTTTGCGTCATTGCTTGCCATCGGTCTGATTCCTCGTCCAGAACTTTTTCGGCGCTGTGTGCAAAGACGTTTTTGAACAACGTCTAAATTGGGGGAACGACATAAAAAGTAATCCGCACAGCAGTGCAGATTTACACTATTCTAGCATGACCACCAAGGGCTGTCAATTAATTTTGGTGTGGTCGAATGAGGAGGTTGCCCAGCGATTGGTTTGCTCGAACACGAAAAAACGGAGAAGCCCAACCGGCGTCTCCGTTTGATGAGAAATGGAACAAGGTGATTTAGCGTTTGCGCAACCAGACTTGGGTCACGCCGGTAACGGCGACCATTGCCAAGCCGACGATCATAATCAGCCCAGACGAATGCTCTGTGCTGTTGGTGTAAAGAGACGACAGGGTGACCGCTGTTGGTGTGCCCATGTCGGAGATTGCCCAGAGCGAAAAGCCGGTGACGTTCGTCGCGCTCACATACGGATTGGTTCCGCCGGTCGTGACGCCACCGGTTTGCAGTACCCAGCGACCGTTGACTTGTTTCCACGTGCGCATGTTGGCTTCGGTTAGCCCGGCAGGAGCCACTTCGCCAGCGGCATAGTGCAACTGCAACGTGCCGTTGAAACTGGGCGAGCCGGCGGTGGTGATGCTATAGGTGCGCGGTAAAGACCGTGTGAAACCGGCGGGTGCGCTCTTGGCAAGATTGATCGTGATTGAAGTGGGTGCGCTTGTGAGAGTTGTAAAATTGACGAAGGTGTTAGGATTGTTGAACACATAATTCGTGCCGGTCGCAAACGTATGCGCGCGTTGTACATTGCCAACGATATCGCCTCCACCGGCGGCAGTGACGGTTGCGCCGCTACCCAGGATGAGCGTGTTTCCGCCAGTCACCAAATCGCCGTTTTGCAATGCCAACGTGCTACTGATCGTGACATTGCGTCCGAGTGTTACACCAGCGGCGTTGTTGACGGTCATATTGTTCAACGCGATTGCGCTTGCGCCGCTGATGTTTTGCACGGTGCTACCGTTAAAGGTGATTGCCGA
>CAZPIR010000486.1:0-3372 GCA_964586085.1 uncultured Anaerolineaceae bacterium
CCGTACCATCGTGCACTTCGCCGATTTTGTACGTCTTTCCGGTATAGTACAAGATACGCTCGCTGACGGTCGTTTTACCGGCGTCAATGTGCGCAATTACACCAATGTTTCTAATTTTTTCGAGCGGTACTAGTCTAGCCACAATTTATACCTGACGGAGAACGGAAGACGATGGACGATTGACACCAATGTCCGTCGTCAGTCATCCGTCGAATACTCTACCAGCGATAGTGAGCGAAAGCGCGGTTGGCTTCCGCCATTTTATGAGTTTCTTCTTTTTTCTTGATGGTCGAACCTTGATTGGCGGCGGCATCCAACAATTCGCCCGCCAATTTTTCGGCAAAGGTCTTGCCACCACGCGCGCGCGCGTACTGGATGATCCAGCGCATTGCTAACGCAGTGCGTCGTTCGGACGACACTTCGACCGGCACTTGGAGCGTCGCACCACCAACGCGGCGCGGCTTGACTTCGATGCTGGGACCCGCATTGCGGAGCGCCGATTCAAAAACTTCCATCGGATTCTTTTTGGTCTTTTCGCCCATAATATCAAAGGCGCCATAGACCAAACGCTCGGCGGTCACTTTTTTGCCGCGTTCCATAATTCGGTTGATGAACGACTGCACAATCACGCTTTTGTATTTCGGATCGGGCGGGGTCGGTTGGTGTTTAACCTGTCCTCGTCTTGGCATATCAATCTCCTTCAATCATCCGGCGCATTACGCGGCGGCGGCGGGTTTCGGTGTCTTGGCGCCGTACTTGCTACGCGCCTTGCGGCGTTTTTCCACGCCAGTCGTATCGAGCGCGCCGCGCACAATGTGATAACGCACGCCGGGCAAGTCTTTCACACGACCACCACGAATCAACACCACCGAGTGCTCTTGCAGTTGGTGACCTTCGCCGGGAATATACGCCGTGACTTCGATGCCGTTTGTCAAGCGTACGCGCGCAATTTTCCGAAGCGCCGAGTTCGGCTTTTTCGGAGTCATCGTGCGCACAACTGTGCAAACGCCGCGTTTGAGCGGCGAACCCTTACCGCGAATCATGCGATTGCGGAGTGTGTTCAGGTTGAATCGCAGAGCCGGCGCTTTGGTTTTCTTGCTCTGCGCCTTGCGCCCATTGCGGACGAGTTGATTGATTGTTGGCACTCTTTTTCCTCCGTGGCAAGCGACGTGTTGTTTCGTCGCCCATCACCTATTCCTCTTTTGGGAATAAAACACCCTCCCGCTAACGCTGGTCGCTCATTCGGCGCGGTGTATCCTTGTCGCAAGTTTACACCGCACACATTTGCGCGAGGGAAGGGCGAAAAATCCTTCCGTCCAAATCTGGCGGACGAGTGGGTCTATCCAGTTTCCGCAAAGGTTTCTTGCTGATTCAATCGCGTCTCCACGTTTTTTCTCGTGGACAACGATTGCCGGCGGAAACCTCTTCATCCCCTAACCTACCCGAGGACGGGAGACCCTTTCGAAGCGAGTCGCAGTTTGCAGACTAGACACATGTCTTGACGAACGACACGGCACAGCCACGACTCACACAACGCAGGCGATTATATGCAATAGTGGATTTTGTGTCAAATCGCACTTGTAGGGGCAGAGTTTCTGCCCCTACATCTAGTTCCCTTTATGGCACGAGTTCTGCCGACTCTTCCGAAATATCATCCACTGTGACGGTTGGAGTCGGACCCAAATCCATCACTGCGGCATTCGGTCGAAAGCCCGTGCCAACCGGAATCAACTTGCCAAGAATAACGTTTTCCTTCAAACCGCGCAGTTGATCCACGCGACCACGCACCGCCGCATCCGTCAACACACGTGATGTTTCCTGGAACGATGCCGCCGCGAGGAAGGATTCTGTCGCGAGCGCGCAACGCGTGAGACCCAGGATGATGGGTTGCGCTTTGGCAGGATTGCCACCGGCTTCGATGACCTTGGCGTTACGTTCTTCAAACGCGCGACGGTCAAGAATTTCGCCGGGCAACAAATCCGTGTCGCCTGAACCAAGCACGCGCACGCGACGCAACATTTGCGAGACGATGATTTCGATGTGCTTGTCGTGAATGTTCACGCCTTGCGAACGGTACACGCGTTGCACTTCTTCGACCAGATAAACCTGGGTCGCTTCCAAGCCCATGATCTCCAACAACATGCGTGGATTCTTGGAACCTTCGGTCAACTGATCGCCCGCATGAACGGCTTGCTTGTCCTCGGCACGTACGCGCGAATTCGCCGGCAGATCGTACACCACTTCATCGCGCACATCGCGACGCACGACGACCTTGCCTTTTTCGAGCATGACCTTGCCCTCGCGCTTGGCGAGAATTTCTTCTTCATCGCCGTTCGCCGCAAGCACCTGGTCTTTTTCAACTTCGTCGCCATCTTCGACCTGGGCTTTGAACCCGCGTTCGAGTTCGTACTCGTCGAGTTCAATGCGCTCGTTGAGAATACGGAGTTTGCGTTCGTCGCCATCGGTGAACAATTCGACCACGCCATCCATCTCGGCAAGCAGAGCTTCACCTTTGGGATCGCGCGCGTCAAACAATTCTTCGACGCGCGGCAAACCACTCGTGATGTCTTCGACGCCTGCCACGCCACCGGTGTGGAACGTGCGAAGCGTCAACTGCGTCCCAGGTTCGCCGATGGACTGCGCGGCAATGATGCCCACCGCTTCGCCCATGCCGATCAAACCGCCGCGCGCGAGATCGCGCCCGTAACATTTCGCGCACGCGCCGTGTCGCGATTGACACGTCAACGGCGAACGCGCATACACCTTGTCCACCTTGGCGGCTTCGGCTTGCGCCCAGGTCACTTCGTTGATCATTTCGCCGGCGGCAATGATCACTTCGCCGGTCTTGGGATGAACCACCGGCGCGAGTGTGATACGCCCCATCACGCGTTCGGCAAAACTTTCGCCGGTGCGTTCTTTGCCGTACGCATCAATCCAGATGCCGTTGCTCGTGCCGCAATCGTCTTCGGTGATAATGACTTCTTGCGCCACATCCACAAGACGACGCGTCAAGTAACCGGCGTCTGCTGTACGCAACGCAGTGTCCGCAAGACCCTTGCGCGCGCCGTGCGTCGAGATAAAGTATTCGAGCGCAGTCAACCCTTCACGGAAATTCGATTTGATGGGCAAAGCGATGATACGACCGGACGGGTCAGCCATCAAGCCGCGCATACCGGCGAGTTGGCGAATCGGTTGGAAACCGCCTTTGGTCGCACCGCTGTTTGCCATGACCCGAATCGGCGAGTGCGCATCCATGCCACGTGCCACCGCTTCGGTCACGCGCTCCGTCGCTTCGCCCCAGAGTTCAACAGTCTTGACGTACTGCTCGCCTTCGCTGATAAGACCGCGACGATACTGTTGCTCGACTTACGC
>CAZPIR010000487.1:0-3357 GCA_964586085.1 uncultured Anaerolineaceae bacterium
TTCTACTCGACCGCGGGCAGTTTTGGTTTGCAGTAACACAATCGTAGGGGCGCACAACTGTGCGCCCCGACGAAAATCACCCAACCGGGTGATGCGTGGAGCATCGCTTTACGGTATTCTAAAACTGACATTTTCAGGTTGAAGCGATGATTGTCGGCGATCATAGCCCTGTCAACTGCATGTCGCGGTGACAGGGTTTTTAGTTGCAAAAATAACCGGGAGGTAAATCGGATGGGTGAGAAAAATTTGATCACTCAAGTTCTGCAAGACACCTTGCTAACCCGTCGCACATTTTTGAAATGGAGCGCGGCGGTAGGCGGTACTGTGGCATTAGCCAACGGCGGCTTGAATCTGGGATTGCAATCGGTGGCGGAAGCGGCACCCGCGCAAGCCGCGCCGGAAACCAAAATGGTTTGGCAATCCTGTATGGTGAATTGTGGTAGTCGTTGCCCTCTGCATGTACATGTGCAAGATGGCAAGATTGTGCGGATCGAAACAGACAACACCGGTAAAGACGAGTACGGGCAACATCAAATTCGCGCGTGCGTGCGCGGACGCAGTGTGCGTCAACGCATCTACAACGCCGACCGATTAAAGTACCCGATGAAACGGATCGGCAAACGCGGCGAAGGCAAGTTTGAAAAGATCACCTGGGAGCAGGCGTTCGACACGATTGCCGGCGAACTCAAGCGCATCAAGGAAAAATACGGCAACGAAGCAATCTACATCCATTACGCGACCGGTGCCTTGGGCGGTGCCGTTGCCAAATCGTGGCCCCCGCAATCCAGCCCGATTGCGCGCTTGATGAATTGCTACGGCGGCTATCTGAATCACTATGGCACGTACAGCACCGCGCAGATTGCGGCGGCGATGCCGTACACGTACGGCGCAAATTCAAACAACAGCATTGACGATATTGCGAATTCGAAATTGATTGTGTTCTTTGGCAACAATCCTGCCGAGACACGCATGAGTGGCGGTGGCGTCGTTTATTTTATGAAGGAAGCCAAACGCCGGAGCAATGCGCGCGTGATTCACGTTGATCCGCGTTACTCGGACACGGCTGTGCTCGATGGCGGCGAGTGGGTCCCGATTCGCCCGGGTACCGATGCCGCGCTCGTCAACGCGATGGCATACGTGATGATTACCGAGAACCTGGTTGACCAGGCATTTCTCGACAAGTATTGCCTCGGCTATGACGAAGAGCACATGCCCAAAGATATTCCGGCAAACTCGTCGTACAAATCGTATATCCTCGGCAAAGGCGCAGACAGAACAGCCAAGACGCCACAATGGGCGGCGGAAATCACCGGCATTCCGGCGAACAAGATCATTCAACTCGCGCGCGAGATTGGCACGGTTAAACCGGCGTACATTGCGCAGGGCTGGGGTCCGCAACGCCAAGCCAACGGTGAAGAGAGCGCGCGTGCAATTGCGATGCTTGCGATTTTGACCGGCAACGTGGGACTCAAGGGCGGCAGTACCGGCGCGCGCGAAGGCGCGTACGGCATTTCGGTCGCGGCCTTCCCCACCCTGACCAATCCGGTCAAAGCATCGATCTCGTTCTTTATGTGGCCCGATGCCATCAAACGCGGTCCCGAAATGACGGCGACCCGCGACGGTGTGCGCGGTGTGGACAAGTTGAGCGTGCCCATCAAATTCCTTTGGAACTATGCGGGCAATGCGATCATCAATCAGCACTCGGATTGCAACGGCACAGTGAAACAGTTGGAGAACGACAAAGAGTGCGAGATGATTGTCGTGATTGACAATCACATTACCTCAAGCGCGAAAATGGCAGACATTCTTCTGCCCGATGTCACGAACTTTGAGCAGAATGATATCACAACGGGTAGTGGCGGTAACATGGGCTATGCCATCTTTACCGAAAAAGCCATCGAGCCTATGTTCGAATGCAAGACGGTGTACGAAATGTGTCGCGAGGTTGCCAAGCGGCTCGGTGTCGAAGAGAAATTCACCGAAGGCAAGACCCAGGAAGACTGGCTCAAGTTTGTGGTCGAAGCCACGCAGAAAACAATTCCCACTTTCCCGAGTTATGACGCGTTCCGCAAAGACGGCATGTTCAAAATGAAAAATCCTGCGGGCACGGTCATCGCGCTCAAAGCCTTCCGTGACGATCCCGTTGCTGGCAAGCTCACGACGCCTTCCGGCAAGATCGAAATTTTCTCGGAAGCACTGTACAAAATGAGCAAGACCTGGGAATTGCCCAAAGGCGATGTCATCACCGCTCTGCCCGAGTACACCCCAACCTGGGAAGGTCCGGCAGATGCGAGCCGAACCAAGTATCCTTTCCAATTGATTGGACATCACTACAAACAACGCACCCACTCAACCTATGGCAACGTTGAATGGATGCAAGAAGCCGCGCCGCAAGAGGTGTGGATTAATACGCTTGATGCGGAACAACGCGGTATCAAAGCGGGCGACAAGTTGCGTGTGTTCAATGAACGCGGTCAAGTCGTCCTGCCTGCCAAAGTGACCGAGCGCATCATGCCCGGTGTGCTTTCGATTCCGCAGGGCGCGTGGTACAAACCAGATGAAAAGGGTGTGGATCGCGGCGGATGCACCAATACGTTGACGGCATATCATCCATCGCCAATCGCTAAAGGTAATCCGCAACACACCAACCTGGTTCAAGTGGAAAAGGCATAAGGGAGCGACAAAATGGCAAAACAACTCGGATTTTATTTTGATGCAACCGCGTGTATTGGATGCCGCGCGTGCCAAGTCGCGTGCAAAGATAAAAACGATCTGCCGGTGGGACAGACGTGGCGGCAAGTGGTCGAAGTGTCCGGCGGCGGATGGACGGCGCAAGAGAGTGGAACCTGGACGACCAGTGCGTTCGCGTACTATCTCTCGCTGGGCTGTCAGCACTGTGAAAAACCATTGTGCGTCGAAGTGTGTCCTGCCGGCGCGATGGTGAAACGACCGGATGGTGTCGTCGTCGTCAACGCCGATCAATGCATTGGTTGTCGGTACTGCGAATGGGCGTGCCCGTACGGCTCGCCGCAATTCAATGAAGTTAAAGGTGTGATGGCGAAATGTAATTTCTGCGAAGACTATCTTGCGCAAGGCAAAAACCCGGCGTGCGTGGATGCGTGTGTGATGCGCGCACTCGATGTGGGCGAACTGTCTGAACTGCGCGGCAAGTACGGTCTCGTGGATCAAGTAGACCCGTTGCCGGCGGCGAGCATCACTCGTCCCAGCATCGTGTTGACGCCGCACGGTCGTTCGCGAACGAGTGGCAGTTCTGCCAAGCTCACACTCGATAAAGGGGGAACGAAATGAACGTACGAGAATGGGCGTTGATCATCTTCACCGTGCTCGCGCAAATGT
>CAZPIR010000488.1:0-3349 GCA_964586085.1 uncultured Anaerolineaceae bacterium
CATCGAAACGACGTGGTTTGTAGTCGGTACGTAACCAGGCGAGAAATTCGAGGACACTGGCAGAGTTGATGGCGCTGAGATCAACGTCACCGATGTGCGAGAGCCAGAGCTTGAGGACGGACTCGTAGCTGATGAGGGTGTTGGGGCTAAGGGCTAGCGCAGTTTTGTACTGCAAGCAACCAATGATTGCTTTGCCTGCCAGTAAATCCAGGGGTTTACGATTCATCGAAAAACCTCCGAAAAGGGAGGTTCTGAGAACTAAAGAACGCCGGGTTACTGATTTAGAGTAACCCGGCGTTCTACAGTAGCGGGGCCCAGACTCGAACTGGGGACCTTTGGGTTATGAGCCCAACGAGCTGCCTCTGCTCCACCCCGCAATATTAACGTAGAGAGATTATACGCCGATTCTTGTTTTCGTCAAATCGCCGAGAAACAAATTTTCTAGCCGATTCCAAAATAACGCGTCCCTCCGTCTCGATACAGAGAGCAGAGGGACGCTTGATTCCGGCAACGCGAATTTATTTTCGCACTGGCAACGATGGCGCCGAAGGCAATGATTTAGCTGTCGTTTCCAACCCGCCCAAACTGGTTTTGGCTTTCGGTGTTTCACCGCGCGCAACTTGCTTGGTCGTCGTGTTGATCGCGCTCGAGAGATTTGAGAATTGCCCACCGCCGTGTGAATTCAATCCCGCGACGGCGTTTGCGCCAGCGAGACTCACCGCTGAAATTTCGTTCTTGGTCAACTTGTTATCGCCAACCGCGCCGCGAACCGTTTCGATGTACGTGTTGACGCTCTGTGCCGTGCCTTTCCAATCAGTTGGGATGTTGTTGGGTTTTACGGCGAGTGCCTCGTTGCCACGTTTGTCGAGATTCGTTTTGACGGTGTTGTTCCAATTCTTGGCTTTGGTCTGTGCGTTCTGCGCGGCGGTCTTGGCTTGATTCGCGGTTGTTTGCAATTGCGTGATCGTGTTCTGCGCGAGCGTCAATCCCTGTGACATGGTTGTGCTGATCTGTTGAAGCGAGGTTGCCATCGAGTTCATGCTCGTTGCCATCGAATTCAGGTCGCTCTCGATGGTTTTGAGCACCGCCACCATTTCTGCCGAAGCATCGGCATACAAATCATAGTACGACTGCGCGAGCGCGAGTGCCTGATTGATTTCGGTTTGCGCGGAACTGACGGCTGTCACCATCGCGGCGACTTCTTGGGTGGTCAGTGTATTATCAACCGTGTACGTTGCTGTCGTCGTGCTCGCGCTCGTCGTCGCGGCAATCGCTTCGTTCACCGCTTGGTCAATCAACGCGGCGAGTTCTTCTTCGGTCATGGTTACGGCATTGACGGTTGGCACAGGCGTTGCCGGTTTTGCTGTTGCCGCCGGTTGCGCGACAGTTGTCGGTGGCACGACGGTTGCGGCAACGGTCGTGGCGGCGCGTGTTTGCGTCGGTTGCGCGGCGAGGGTAGCGGCGACCATCGTTTGCACGGTCGTATTCACATTTGCCTGCGCGGTGGCGGTTGCATAAACTGCCGCGTTAATCGTGGCTTGCGTATCCACAGCCGGCGTTGCCGGTTTACTCTGACACGCACTGATCGAGAGCACGCACAAACTTGCACAAACAAACATCAACCATTTTTTCATTTTTGCCTCGCGCCGTGATTTTTTGTTGGCACTATCATAATGCGAGTAGGTAGGTTTGCAATAGTGCTGATTGTCCTATTCCGTGTTGTGCCTTTCGTCACTCTAAAAAACGAATCCCGTTTTCGTTGCGAAAACGGGATTCGGGATTTACCAATTACACGAGATTGATTTTAGGCGGGCACGGGCACCGAAGCGAGCTTTGGTGTTTCGGCGAACATCGCTTCAAACTCAGTGCCTTCGATGGTTTCTTCATGCACCAAGCGGTTGGCAACTGCATCGAGTCGTTCGCGATAGTTCGTCAGAATTTCGCGCGCGGTCGTGTACGCCGAAGTGATGATGCGTTTGACCTCTTCGTCAATTTGTTGTGCGACCATTTCGCTGTAATTGCGTTGTTCGGAAATCTCACGTCCCAGGAACACTAGCTCTTCGCGATCGCCGAACGTGCGCGGACCCAGCTTTTCGCTCATGCCGTACCGCGTCACCATCGCGCGCGCGAGGTCGGTCACGCGTTCCAGGTCGTTCGATGCGCCGGTCGTAATGTCGCCGAACACGATGGATTCTGCCGCGCGTCCACCGAGCATCCCAGCCAGATCGTCCAGGAACTTGCTTCGTTTTTGCAGATAGCGATCATCTTCCGGCAAGTGCATCGTGTAACCGAGCGCCATACCGCGTGAAATGATCGAGACCTTGACGACCGGGTCGCAGTTTGGCAACATGCGCATCACGAGTGCGTGTCCCGCTTCGTGATATGCGATCACGCGCTTTTCGCTTTCGTTGATGAGCCGACTCTTGCGTTCCGGACCCGCGATTACTTTTTCGATGGACTCTTGCAGTTCCGACATCGAAATCGCTTTTTTGTTGCGCCGCGCCGCCAGAATCGCCGCTTCATTGACCAGGTTCTCGATGTCCGCGCCGGAAAAACCAGGCGTTTGTTTCGAGATGATACCCAGGTCCAGATTTTCGACGACGGGTTTGCCCTTGAGGTGCACGCCCAGGATTTGTTTGCGTCCGTTCATATCCGGGCGATCCAGGATCACGCGGCGGTCAAAACGACCGGGACGCAACAAAGCCGGGTCGAGAATGTCAGGGCGATTGGTTGCCGCGACGATGATGACGTTCGTGTCAGTGTCGAACCCGTCCATCTCGACGAGCATCTGATTGAGGGTTTGTTCGCGCTCGTCGTGCGAACCGCCGAGACCCGCGCCACGATGGCGACCGACCGCGTCAATTTCATCCACGAACACGATGCACGGCGAATTGCGTTTTGCCTGATCGAACAGATCGCGCACACGCGACGCGCCGACGCCGACGAACATTTCGACGAACTCGGAACCGCTAATCGAAAAGAACGGTACGTTCGCTTCGCCGGCGACCGCACGCGCGAGCAAGGTCTTGCCCGTGCCGGGCGGTCCGACAAGCAGAACGCCTTTCGGAATGCGCGCGCCGAGCGCGGTGAATTTTTCCGGTTCCTTGAGAAACTCGACCACTTCTTGCAGTTCGGCTTTTGCCTCGTCCACGCCCGCGACATCCGCGAATGTGACGGTGGGCTTGTCGCCGGAGAACATGCGCGCCCGCGACTTGCCAAATGCCATAGCTTGATTGTTGCCGCTCTGCGCTTGGCGCATCAGGAAAAAGAACAACGCGGCGACAAAGATCAGCGGCAGGAATCCGCTGAGAATCGTGATAATGTCGCCCCATTGAGTCGGTTGTTCATA
>CAZPIR010000489.1:0-3338 GCA_964586085.1 uncultured Anaerolineaceae bacterium
TTTTGTCGTCGCACCGTTTCGAAAATATCTTGATACAACCAACCAGGTTGCCCCGCCAAGACCAGCGTGTGTGGCAAATCGCCCATTCGCCGCGCCAGCGCAAATGCTTCAATCAAGGTTGGAATATTTTTGCGCCGCTCTAATGTGCCGACATATAAAATATAGTTTTCGGGCAACGAATACTTTTTTGCGATCACGTCCGAGCGCACAACCGGCCGAAAAACATCACGCACACATGGATAGATTACTCGAACGCGTTCCGGCGCAAGATGAAATCGCGCAATCAAATCGCGGCGCGTGCTTTCGGCGAGCGTGATGATGCGGCGCGCGCGCGCAAGACCGCGTGGCACAAACACACGCCACCACAGCCGTCCAGTCCAGTGCATTGTTTCCGGAAACAAGGCAAATGTCAAATCAAAGAGCGTCATGACGCTGGCACGTGGATAACTCGCAGGTGGCACAAAAACGGCGGAGTGCAAAAGATCCAACTCACCCCAGCCGCGAAAAAATTGTTGTTGAAGCGCATCAGGCAACCCTGCCGATGTACGAACATGCCGATACGTCAGGTGTGGACGTGGCGGTACAACGTTGCGCATCTTGGGCAAATTCGCAAAGACAATATAGTCGTTGGCGTTTCCATATTCGCCTAGCCCCGCAATCAACTGATCAAAATAGCGATGCGAGCCAGCAATGTGGTCGCGCAGGATGATACCATCCAATCCGATTTTCATTTTGAATCAGATTGGATGCGCGCTTCTAACTCGGCGATCCGCTGATTCAGGCGCGCGATCTCCATGCCATCGTGTTGATGCCAATCATTCAATTTCAAAATCCAATCACCGAACATGCGATTGACCGGCGCTTGGCGATCCGCAAAAAGTTGAACATAGTATAAAGCTGGCCGCTGAAAAAAAATTTGCAATGGTCCAATCACGCGGCCGATCACCGGCAGATGCGCCAGCCGCGCTTGCATGCTCACATGAATGGTTTCCTCACGCATCGCTTGGGCAAGGTCGTCCGTTCCGCCCGATTCGACTTGATGATTCAATTCGACCATGTCTGCCGCCACACGTTCAACTAGACGTGGCGCACCGGCAATCCGCCGAATGTCTTGTCGCGTTGAGTGTATAACCGCTGACATTTCCTGCAACAAGGTTAAGAGCATATCATTGATCTGCAACAATTTGGCTAGTGTGTTGCGATCCAACTTGCCGGAAGCAAACAGCTCACCGCGCAATTTATTTTGATATTGTTTGACTGATTGAACTGCTTGTCCTAGATCATCGTGCGCGACAGCGCCTTGCATTAATTCAAATTCGATGTCATCAAGCACATCTTGAGTAGTCGGCATACATTACCTCGTTGAATTGGCGTGAAGCAGGCGACGATAAACGAACTCGAACCGCTCCGCCATTTTCACACAAGTGAAATCGCGCAACAATCGTTCTCGGGCGGCAAGCCCCAATTCGCGCAAACGCATGGGGGAGACAAGCAGATCGCTAATCGCCTCTGCTAATTGTCTAGGTGATTCAGGGTCAACCAAAACACCGGTCACACCATCGTCAATCACTTCGGGAATTCCGCCGGCGCGACAACCAATCACCGGTTTGGCATAATTCATTGCTTCAAGATAAATCAAGCCGAACGATTCGTACAACGATGGCGCCACAAACAAATCGCAACCGGCATACAATTGTTGCAACTCCTCATCACTGACAGTACCGGTAAATTGAACACGCTCAATAACTGGCGCATAATGTCGTTCAAAGTACGCCCGATAGTCCATACCCGTTTTTAGTTGAAAACCATCGTGGCGGCTATTGTCTGAACCGGCAACTATAAATCGCGCATGCGGCACACGTTCCAGCACGCGCGGAATCGCCTGGAATAAATCTAGAATGCCTTTGCGTTTTTCGAGCCGCCCGACAAATAACACAGTAAGTTGCGCGTGGGCATGGTTCACATCGAACGGACGAATTACGTCTTCTGGAACTGGGACGATGCCATGCGGAATAATGGTCGCATGATTTGTTTCGCGCAAACCAAAATTGCGGCTTGCCACATCCAACGTTGCCTGAGAATTGGGAATCCAATGCGATGCCTGAGCGGCGAAGGATTGCTCCAACTCGCCAATCAAGCGCATGTCCTCACTCGTGCTACGAACAAGTGCATTGATCTGACGCATACTAGTTTGTAACCGCATTGCCACCGGCATCATTCCACTCATGGCTGTGACCAAGCCTTCAAATTGCCAAAGCGGTGAATCCACAATTTGAATGCCATCGTTGAGGACAAGACGCTTGACCTGATCATGTACCGTGTAACTATAATTTAGCAAATGGTACAGGTTAGGAAAATCGCGATAACGCGCAAAACGTTCTTCACGTGGAACGATGCGATGCACAAACGCTCCATCGAAAAAACTGACTTGGTGACGATCCCCACGTGCGACAACATGGACGGTATGTCCGCGATCAAATAAACCGCGTGCCATTAAATGCGTATGGCGACCAATACCATCAAATTCGTGCGGGGGATAATGATTACTCAATAAACAAATTCGCAAGGGTGGCTCGGGGAGTGAAATCCTTGGACGTTCACCGCTCACAGGATCAACCGCGGCTTGCCGCGCCGATTGATCATTTTGGAACTGCACCAAATTCATTTGAGAAGCACTCGCAGAATCTATGGTAGCGGGCTTGATCAATTGGCGTGTCATAAATAATCCTCGTACTGCACCTTCCAATCCGCCCCACACTTCACGTGTATCCATTGCTAGCATATCCCACAACGAAGTGTGTTTGCCACGCCAAAGATGCCAGTACCAAAGCCAATGCGCTGCAACAGAAAAAAAACTACGGACAGCAATCGCGCCGTAGGCATCGCCAGAAGCCAAACCATTTTTAATTCCAAAATAAACACGCGACCGGCTTCTTAACCACCAGTTACCCTTGTGCGTGAATACGGTGCGGTTCCGACTTGAGGCGGGGATGTGATACACGGGCGCTTGAAACACCGGACAGATTTGTTTGCCGTCAAGTGCCATGCGAAAAACCAGGTCGGTTTCCTCAGCAATATATTTAAAGAACATATCAAAACCACGCGCGTCCAAAAGAGCTTGGCGACGCACAGCCATATTCGTACCCATCATGCGCGTCAACCAAAAACGTGACCTGCCATGAGGGATCAAAGAGTCTAGATTGGTTTGGCGCACATCGGTTTGCTCAGCCAACGCGGAGGCAATGCCAGCGCGGTGTTGAATCGTCGAATGGTTGGGATGAATTGTGTAGACCACCCCTCCCGTCGCGTCTAGTGTGGGGTTGTGAAAAAGGTGCGCC
>CAZPIR010000490.1:0-3335 GCA_964586085.1 uncultured Anaerolineaceae bacterium
AATTCGCAAAGCACTCGGCGACGATGCGGTGCTGACGGAGGGCGACACACTCACACTCGGCGAATCAGTTTGGACGGATGCTCACGAACTGGTCAAGGTGGCAGATTTGAAAAATCAATCTGCCATCTCAAGTCTGCAATCTGCAATCGAACTTTACCGTGCGCAATTCCTCGACGGTGTCACACTCACCGACGCGCCGGAATTTGAAATTTGGTTAACCGCCGAACGCGAACGCCTGGCACAATTATATTTGCGCGCACTCGGCTCGCTCGTCGAAGCGTATCGCGCGAATACAAATTGGCGCGACGTGATTACAACGGCGCGGCGTGCGATTGAATTCGATAATTTACAAGAGCCAATGTATCGCGCGTTGATGCTCGCACTCGCGCAACTGGACGAACGCGCCCAAGCGTTACGCGAGTACGCCAATTTGCGCGACGCGCTCGAACGCGAACTGGGCGTTGCACCCTTGCCGGAAACCGAGACCTTACGCAACGCAATCATCGCCAATCAACTCGAAACGATTCAGGTATCATCGCCACCAACTACACGCACGCACACCCTTCCAACACCGCGCGCGCCAATCATCGGTCGCCGCGCTGAACTCGATGCGCTGATCAGCGAATTTAACATTGCGTCGGATGGGACGGCGCGAGTCGCGCTCATCAGTGGCGAGATGGGCATTGGCAAGTCGCGTTTGTGGCGCGAGTGGTCGAACGACATTGCGCAAAAACAAAATGCGGTTGTGCTTGAAACACGCGGTCTTGATTCAGCTCAATCGCTCACCTTTGCACCCATCGCGCAACTTTTTCGCCGCACCGACCTCGCGCAAAAAATTTGCGCGCACCCATCCCAGGTCGCTCCGACCTGGCTCGCCGAAGTTGCGCGCCTCTTGCCGGAAATTCGCGCGGCGATGCCGGATTTGCCGGCGCCGGCAAAACTATCGCCCGATGAAGAACGCCACCGCATTTTTGAAGCGTTCGCGCAGATGCTTCTCGCGTTAAACGCGCGCCCGCTCGTCATTTTCGTGGACGACGCGCACTGGGCAGACCGCGCAACACTCGACTGGCTGGGATTTCTCACGCATCGTTTGCGTGACAAGCCATTGCTTTTCGTTGCCGCGTATCGTCCCGAAGATGCAACCGCACCACTCGTGCATCTCGTCGCCAGTTGGGCGCGCGAAGGCATCGTGCGTCGCTTGCCGCTGGCACGATTAACACCCGACGAATCTGCCGCGCTCGTCGCTCTGCTCGGCGGCGACCCAGGTTTTGCCAAACGCGCACAGATCGCGAGCGCGGGCAATCCTTATTTTTTGATCGAGTTACTGCGTGCCGCGCCGAACGACATTCCGCCCGCACTCTCCGAACTCGTGAGCGCGCGATTGGCGGCACTGCCGGAGGCGACACGTCAAATCGTACAAGCCGCCGCGGTGCTCGAATCTGACCTGGATGTGCCAATGTTGCGGCGCGCAAGCGGGCGCGGTGAAGAAGAAATCGTCCAAGCGATTGACGATTTGTTGAGCGCAAACATTTTAACGGAAAATAATTCGCGGTACGAATTTTCGCATCCTTTTGTTGCGACCGTGGTGTACGATGGATTGAGTGGCGCGCGCCGGAGTTTTTTGCATCGCCGCGCCGCCGAAGCGATCCAAGCTGCCTATGCCGGACGCTTGCCCCAGGTCGCCGGACAGTTGGCACAGCATTACACGCAAACGAACGATCACGCGCACGCGGCACAGTTTGCCGAGATGGCGGCGGAGCACGCACTCGCACTCGCCGCGCCGGAACAAGCGATTCAATTTTATCGCCAAGCGATTGCCAACGAGTCAACGCCCGCACGTCACATCGGACTGGGACGCGTGTTGATGCATAACGGCGACCTGGGTCAAGCGCGCGATGAATTTGAAAACGCCTTGCGTGAGTATCAAAATCAAAATGATATGCGCGGTATGGCAACCACCGCAATCGCCATGTCGGAAACTTTTTTCCCATCCGGAAATTTTGTCGAGGGCAAACGCTGGATTGAAAAAGGGCTGACGTTGATGCAAAACGACGATGAGCCTGTCGCGCACATGATGGCACATCTGTTGCTCGGCACAGGTACGGCTGGCGATGCGTTACCCTTTCAAGAAATGCAAGCGCATTTGTATCAAGCAATCGAACACGCACAAGAAAATAGAATGCTCGACGTGAGAGCACGCGCACAATTCATGCTCGGCAATCTGCGCGCCGAGCACGGCGATTTGCCCGGCGCGAATCAAGCATACGCGCAAGCAATTGTCTCTGCACGCAAGGCGGGCGATGATTACCAAGAAGTACTCGCGCACAATAATCTCGCGTACCATTCGCTCTTGCTCGGCGACCTCGCGCAAGCACGCACAAGCGTGAACGCGGGACTAGTCCTTGCCGAAGCACGGGTGTTGCGTTTGGCGTTGCAATATTTGTACAGCACGCGCGGTGAAATTGCGCTCGCCGAAATAAATTGGGGCGAAGCGGAAGAGTGGTTCAAACGCGGCATGGAGGTTGCGCAAGCCGTTGGCAACGCCGAGCAAGTCGGCGTCAGCCAGATGAATCTCGCGCTCGTCGCGCGCGGGCGCAACGATTTGGACTCGGCATTGATTCTGCTCGAACAAGCACGCGACACGGCGAGCAAGATCAATTCGCCGCATTTGCAATCGCGCATTGATTTACATCTTGCCGAACTGTACTGGCAACGCGGCGAGCGCGCCGCATTTCTCGATGCACTCGCGCGCGCAGAGAAACGCTTGCAAAACAGCGAGCGTGGCGCGTTGCTCGAATGGGCACAACGATTGCGCAAAAAATAATCCCAAAAATCACCCGGTAGAGTGGTGACAAATTATTTCTCGCATCGTATAATTTCGCACAGAAAAAGGTGCGGGCAATTCCGCCCGCATCTTTTAATTTTGTCACCAAGCCAGGCAAGCAAATGAACCTTCAAGGATTTACGCGCCGCGAATTTCTCGCGGTCATCGGCGGACTAACTGCACTGAGCGTGTCCGGTTGGATTTTGAACACGCCACCCGTTTCCGCCGAGGTGCGACCGCCGGGCGCACTGATGCCGAACGCACTATTTCGCGCGGCGTGTGTGCGCTGTGGCAAATGTGTTTCTGCGTGTCCCCATCAAGCGATTCGTCAAAACATGGAACGATTGCCCTACATTGACGGAATCCCCGGCTGGTGTTTTTTTTGCATGGATTGCGGCGTCGCCTGCCCGACCGGCGCACTGCGGCCGGTTGATCCACACACCAGCAAGTTGGGCACCGCCGTCATTGACCCGGCGCGTTGTTTAGCATGGACACAAGCCGAGTGCCATGA
>CAZPIR010000491.1:0-746 GCA_964586085.1 uncultured Anaerolineaceae bacterium
CACAAACTGTATGTGCTCGACGCGACGAGCGGCGCCAAACAATGGGAGTTTGATGCGAACGGCATCATCGTGACCAAGCCCGCCGTGGTCGGCAATCTCGTTTACATCGCCGGCTTGCAGAACGTGTACGCGATTGACACGGAAACGCGCAAACCCAAATGGACCTTCGCGGCGAATAACTGGGTCTGGTCGAATCCGAACGTGGTGGATGGCGTGATTTATTTCGCGTCGCTCGATGGCACAGTGTACGCGCGCGATGCGGCGACCGGTGAAAAGAAATGGGATTTCAAAGCCGGCGACGGTGTGCGCTCGACGATTGTGATTGACAAAGGCACGGCATACTTTGGCTCGGATGATTTCAAAGTGTACGCGCTCGATGCAGGCACCGGCGCAGTCAAGTGGACCCGAGCCACCGGCGCGCGCGTCGTGTCCTCGCCCGTGTTAGGCGACGGTACGCTTTACATCGCGTCACACGATCATATGTTGTACGCGTTGAACACAGCCGATGGTCAGGTCAAATGGTCGTTCGACACAACCAGTTATAAACTCGCCACGCCTGCGGCGACCAAGTAGGAGCAAGGGATGTTTGATTTTCTCGCCCCCCTGTGGAACGGACTCGTGTTCAACCCGATGGTGAACACGCTGTTGTATATTTATGTGGTCATCAAGAACTATGGCATTGCGATCATTGTCTTTACGTTGCTCGTGCGCCTCATCACGTTGCCGTTTTACTGGCAACACCAAAA
>CAZPIR010000491.1:756-3327 GCA_964586085.1 uncultured Anaerolineaceae bacterium
AAAGGTGATGAAGAAACAGCAAGACCTGATGAAGAGTCCTGAATGGCAAGACATGCAAAAGAAATATGCCAAGGACAAGGAAAAGCTCGCGCAAGAGCAGATGAAGTTGTATCAGCAAAACGGCGTCAATCCGCTTGGCGGTTGTCTGCCCGCCTTGATTCCCTGGCCCATTATGATTGGCTTGTATCAATCCATCACGATGGTGATGGGCGCGCAACCCGAACAGTTGATGGACCTGGCAAAACATCTCTACAACTTTTTGCCGGAACTCGCCGCCGCGGTGCCGGTGCGTCCCGATTTCCTGGGTCTCAATCTTGCCGGGATGCCGGACTGGAATGCGCCCGTCACGTTGATCGTGCCCGCGCTCGTGCTCGCTAGCACCTGGGTTCAGCAAAAAATGATGACGATGCCCTCGGCGGACCCGCAAGCCGCGCAGATGAATCAATCTATGCAAATGATGATGCCAATCTTTATCGGTTACATTTCGCTCTCGTTCCCGATTGGCTTGTCGTTGTACTGGATCGTGTTCAATGTGGTCGGTATCATTCAACAGTACATGACCAGCGGCTGGGGCAATTTGTTTGGCACGCCGAACACGGCAACTGCCACGGCTGGCACAGGAAAAGGAAAAAAGAATGTCGGAAACAAGTCGTGAATTTTCTGCCAAATCGGTTGACGAAGCGATCGCCAAAGGATTAGCCGAGTTGGGTTTGGCGCGCGATGCCGTCGAGGTTGAGGTCGTCAGCGAGGGCGCGCGTGGTTTGCTTGGCATTGGCGGCGGCGAAGCGGTGGTGCGCTTGACCCGGATTTCCAACGAAGATGCGTCTGCCATCGCGCAGGAAATTCTCGAAAAATTATTGGCGGGGATGGGCTTTGAGGCCCAAGTCGAAGTTCAGCCCGATGTGACCTCGGAAGATGAAGGCGCGTTCGTGTTGAACATTGTCGGCGAAGACCTGAGCGTGTTGATCGGTCGGCGCGGCGAAACTCTGCGCGACCTGGAATATCTCGCGCGCTTGATGGTCTCGTCGAAAACCGGCAAGGCAAAATTCCTCGTGGATATCGAGGGCTATCGCACACGCCGCGAACGCCAACTGCGCGAACTGGCGAAACGGATGGCGTCGCGCGTTGAATCAAATCGCCAACCCATCACACTCGAAGCGATGCCGCCGAACGAACGCCGCATCGTCCACATGACCTTGCGCGATCATCCCCAGGTTAAAACGCACAGCATCGGCGACGGCGATCATCGTCGTGTCATGATTCTACCCAAGTGATGACCAAGGACGAACGACGGAGGACGCACGCAAAAATTTTCCGTCGTTCGTCCTTGGTCCTTCGTCGAAAAATATGATTGACTTTTTAGTTATCGGTCACGTTGTCCAGGATGTGGTGCCTAATGGTTACACGGTTGGTGGGACAACGACCTACAGCTCGATCACTGCACGCAATCTGGGGCGCAAGCCGGGCATCGCGACCCGTCTCGCCCCGGATTTTGTTATACCGCCGGTTTTGCACGGCATCAACATTCATCGCGTGCCCTCGACGCATACGACGACCTTTCACAACATTTATCACGGCGAACATCGTCACCAATTTTTGCTCGACCGCGCAGATTCGATGGAGCCGAGTGACATTCCCGATACGTGGTTGAACACGCCGATTGTCCACCTGGGTCCACTGGCGCGCGAACTCGATGCACGTTTCGCCAAACTGTTTCCGAACGCGCTTGTGTGCGTAACGCCACAAGGTTGGCTACGCAAATGGGACGAAACAAAACGCGTGCGGATGCGTCCCTGGCTGGAAGCATCGGACATTTTGCCGCACGTGGATGTGTTGGTGTTGAGCGAAGAAGATTTGAACGGCAACCTGGAATTGATGGACAGTTATGTGCGGATGACCCGCATCGCCGTGATGACTCAGGGTCGGCGTGGATGCGTGGTGTACGTGAACGGCGAGCCGTGCCACGTGCCCGGTTTTCCGGTCCACGAGGTTGACCCGACCGGCGCGGGCGATGTGTTTGCCGCCGCGTTCATGATTCGCTTGCACGAAACGAATGACCCGTGCGAGTCCGCGCGCTTTGCGAATGCGACGGCATCGTTCTGCGTTGAAGGCGCGAGCGTGACGACGATTCCGACGCGCGAACAGGTTGAGCAAAGAATGAAGTGATTTTGGATTGGCGATAAAACGCCTTTGTTGAGGTGACGACAATGACCGACTGGCGCAAAATGTTCCAAGGAGTTCAAGTAATTGCTCGATCATCTACCTCGATTCAGGACGGCGTGGAGCAAACAATCCTATTTGCCTCAAGTGCCCCTGAAGAATACGACGATTTAAAGTACTGGGAGGATTTCAAAAAGCATCGTGCCAAACTGCCATTGAGTTTTGTGGTACAGTGGGCAAAGGAAGGACTCACCAAACTAGGGGAGGGATCTTGGGATTGCCTAATTCTAGATTTGGGCGATTGTCCTGATGTTTTTGACCTTTACACAATTGAACGCTATGTCGCAGAAAAGAAAATTCGCCAAGTAATCCTCGGTAAGACTTTGGTTAGTGCAAATGAAATTGAGTCCT